>PALE01000020.1 GCA_002706445.1 Erythrobacteraceae bacterium | reverse complement strand
GGATTGTCGGGTGCTACCCCGCGCGCAAGCCACAAGGCAATGCCATGCGCCCGCGCGAGCGGCTCATGCGGCGGCGTGTCGGGGCTGCGTTCCAGCGCAATCAACGCCTGTCCCAACGCAGACACCATCTCTTCGAGGCAAATCAGCGTGAGGTCGTCACCCGAAGACGCCTCGATCCGCGCATCGAGTTCGATCTTGCGATAAGCGCTCGCCGCGCAGTTCGAGAGAGGGACCATTTCTGCATCCTTCCCTTAGTTCGAGCCGTTCCAGGCGTCGATCTGCTGCTGCAGGAAGCCGAGCGTGGATTGCGACGAGGCAATCCGGCGCTCCGCCGCGACCAGATCGCTTGTCAGACGCGAGCGCATGCTTTCCTGCTGCGCGGCGATCTTTTCGAGCTTTTCGTCATTGCGCTCCATCTGCGCCTCGTAGCGCAGCACCGAACCGCCCAGCGTTCCCGGGTTGGTGCGCAGCGTATTGTTGCGCGCCAGCTTGTCCATCGTCGCATAGAGGCCGAACGGGCCAGTGGTCATCATCGCGGCGGCGCCTTCGGGGTTCGACGCAAGCGTTTCATTGAGGCGTTCGGTGTCGAGTTCGAAGCGGCCTTCGCGGGTGATTTTCAGGCCCAGATCAGCAAGCGTCGACGGCTCGCCCTCGGCCGCGCCCGGCATCACGGTCTGGCCCGCCAGCTGTGCCAGATCGCGTTTCAGCGCCCGTGCCCCCGCATCATTGCCAAGCGTGCCGCCGAATGCTGCCGCCTCTTCGTTCAGCGAAGTGGCCAGATCGTTCAATGCGGCTGCGAAGTCCTGCATCACGCCGGTGATCTTGGCGGGATCATTGCTGAAAGAGATGGTGGTCGGCGCACCGATATTGGTCGCCTTGAGGCTGAAGCCCAGCCCTTCCGGCAGACCCTTCACGGTGTTCGAAGCGCTGCTCATTTCGATCGTGTCGAGCTTGAATGTGGCATCGCGCGAGGTCTGGCGCAGCTCGCCCGCATCGCTTGCCGGGTTCCATGCGAGATAGGTGAGATCGCCCGGCGTCGCGGTCGGAGTGGTGGCGGCGCTCGTCGGCTCGAGCACGAAGCCGTTATTCGCGCCTTCCTTGCCCTTTAACACCAACTGCGCACCGCCGGTCCCCTGCGCGACATAGGCGTTGATCGACCCGCCGCTGGCCGAGTTGATTTTGGAAGCCAGCGTTGCAAGCGTATCGGTATCGGAAACCGTGATATCGAGCGCAGTCTGGCTGGTGTCTTCGGTGAAGCTTGCGCCGTCGACCGCGCCGAAACGGATCGTCAGGCTGCCTTCGCCGACCAGATCGTCCTTCGAGCCATAGCTTTTCGAGACCAGCGTCTGACCTTGCGCCAATTGCGTGACTTCGAGCGAATAGCTGCCCTTGGGCACGACACCCGAGGTGGTCGAGACATCCGCCACCGCGCTGTTGCCGACATTGGCCTGCGGCGCGAGATCGCCGCTGCGAATACGGTCGCCCAGCGCGCTCGCCAGCTGGGTCAGCGTGTTGCGCAGCAGCGAGGCAGAGGAAATCCGCGTCTGCAGCGTTTCGTTGCGGCTCTCCAGCGTGGTGCGCTGAAAGGCGAAACTCGCGTTCGACAGGTCATCGGCCAGCTTGATGAAGTCGATACCGCTGCCGCCGCCAAGCGCTGTGAGAATTGATGAGCCGGGATTGTCCATGGTGATTAGGACGGCCCCGATTGCGCGGTCTTAAGCGGTTTTTTCGAGCTTTCCGTCGGAGTCGAAACGCAGTTCTTCGGGCACTTCGATACGCGGCATTATCGGGTGGTCGCCGCGCTTGAGCGACATGACGAAAGCCACCAGCGAGGCGATAGCGATATAGAGTTCCTCGCGCACCATTTGGTTGGCGCGGGTGGTGAAGTAGAGCGCACGGGCAAGCTGCGGGTATTGCAGGACGGGCAAGTCCGCCTCGCTCGCCAGTTCGCGCATCGCCATCGCCGTCTCGCCGCGCCCCTTGGCGAGCACGACGGGCGCGGGCGCAAGCGCGGGGTCGTAAGTCAGCGCGACGGCAAAATGCATCGGGTTGACGACGAGGAACTGCGCATCCTTCATCGCCTTGCCGACGCTGCCGCGCGCAAGATCGCGCTGGCGCTGGCGGCGGGCCATCTTCATTTCCGGCGAACCTTCGGACTGCTTGTTCTCGTCCTTGAGGTCCTGCAGGCTCATCTTGAGCCGTTTGTTGCGCTCGATTTGGCGCCTAACAATTACCGCGTGATGCTCGGCGGGCTGGTGCTCGCACAGGGCACGGTGCGCCCGAACAAGCTGCTGGCGATCAACACCGGCGATGTGAGAACGGACAATGGCGTGCAGGGCGAGGCCACTCTCGACCCCAGTTTCGGATGTCCTGCCCTGTGGATCGATCAGGCGGTGCGCGATCATGCCGTGGCCGAAGGGTTCATGACCGTCGATGCCTCGACCGTGATTGCCACCCATGCCAATCAGGAATTGCTCGAATTTTCGCATCAATTGCTGGGGCCCGAAGAGGTCCGTGCGATGATCGACGATCTCAAGGACCGCGCGCCCGCTTTGATCGAGGCGGTCCATCCCGACCCGCTTTCGCTCGCCGCACTGACCCGCATTTTCCGCGCGCTGATCGCCGACGGCATCAGCCTTGCCCATCCGCAACCGCTGATGACCAGCCTCGCGCTGGCGCTTCAGAAAACACAGGATTTCGATGCGCTGATCGACGCGGTGCGATCCGACCTCGGTGCGCGTCTGGTGGCGCGGATTTGCGAGCCGGGCGAGCGGCTCAAAGTGGTTACGCTCGATGCTGCGCTCGAAAGCGCGATTCTGGGCGGAATGGTCGATCCTTCGACCGGGCAGCCGCTGATCGAGCCTGACTGCGGCGGCATGATCATCGCGCGCGTCAATGCCGCTATTGAAGAAACCGGCGGGCCGGTCGCGCTGATTGTCCAGCCGCCCGCACGCCGCGCACTCGCCGGTCTGCTGCGCCAGCGCGCGCAGTTGTCAGGTGCTGTCGATCAACGAATTGCCTGCCAGCCAGCCGGTCGAAGTGGTTTCGGTTATCGGCGCCGAAGAACCGTCCGCCCCCGGCCTTCCTGCGCCCGAATCCTATGAACAGGAGCTCGCTGCATGAAGCACGATCATCGCAGTTTCGCCCCCTACGCAGCCGCCTCGCGAGAAGAGGTGGAGGACCGCGTCCGCCGCTTCCTCCCCATGGTGCGCCGTGCGGCGTGGCACATCTATGGCATGGGGCGCGAAGGGCTGGAGATCGAGGATCTGATCCAGGTCGGCATCCTCGCACTTACCGAATGTGCGCAGCGCCATTCCGGGCCGACCGAGGACGGCTTTGCCGCCTATGCCAAGATCCGCGTCCGCGGCGCTATGTTTGACCAGATCCGCAAGCTGATGAACGACACCCGCACCGCGCGAAAGAAGCGCGCGCGGTACAACGAAGTGATCGAGGATTTGCGCAATGCGACCGGCAACCAGCCGAGCCGCAGCGAGATCGCCGAAGCGCTCGGCATCAGCGATACAGAATTGCTCGAAATAGAGGCCTCGGTCGTCACCGTCACCTCGATCAGCGACGAATATGACGACAGCAACACCGCCTTTGCGAGCGAGGACCCCGATCCGTTTCAGGTGCTGTCGGGACGCGAGGATCGCGAATTGCTGGTGCGCGCGATGACGCAGCTTCCCGACCGGCTGAAGCTGGTGCTCAAGCTGTTTTTCGTCGAGGAGCTGAACCTCACCGAAATCGCAGAAGTGCTCGAGGTCAGTGTCCCGCGCGTGCACCAGCTGCGCGCCAAGGCGCTCAAGGATTTGCGCAAATTGATAGAGGAAATGGCGGGAGACTAGCCCCCGCCACTATCCGCCTGCTCTAGCCGACGTCGCCGTGCGACGTCGCGGCATGGGTCGCCTCTTCCGAGCCGCCCGCGCCGCCGCCTTCCCACCAATAGGCGCGGCGCTTGCTGTCACCCGTCCCGACCTCGTTCATGGTCTTGGCATCATACAACCGCCCGCCGAGCATCACCTGCTCGATATCGTCCGAATTGCTGATGTCGGCGCTGGGATCAGCGCTGAGGATCACGAGATCGGCAAGCTTGCCCACTTCGAGACTGCCGATATCGGCTGCCATGCCGAGCGAACGCGCTGGCGCGATCGTGCCAGCCCGCAGCGCCTCGGTCGCGGTCATGCCGCCGCGCGCGAAGCTCCACAGCTCCCAATGCGCGCCGACGCCCGATTGCTGGCCGTGTGCACCGATGGAAACCTCGACCCCGCGCTGCGCGATCTTGTGCGCCTCGCGGGCTGCATTGTCGTCCACGAAGGCCCAGTCGGGCGCAGTCGTGCGACGGCTCGTTTCGGCGAGCAGCATCTTGGGCGGGGTGTGCACCATCAGCGGGTTCTCCCACACATTGGTGGCCTGCCGCCAATAGGGATCGCCCGCGAGGCCGCCGTAGGTGACGACCAGCGTAGGGGTGTAGTTCGTATTCGACTGGCCGAAGAATTGCAGCACGTCGTCGTAGAACACGTCGCCCGGAATATTGTGTTCGAGCGTCGAATTGCCGTCGGCAATCAGGTTCATGTCCATGCCGAACAGTGATCCGCCCTCGGCCACCACCAGCATGTTTTCCGCAGCGGCTGCGCGCGCAACCATCTGCCGCTGTTCGCGGCGAGGCTGGTTGTAGTTCTTGACCGAAATCCCGCCCTGCGCACGGATGCGCTGCACATGGGCGAGCGCATCGTCATAGCTGTCGATCCGCGCATAGACCCCCGGCGACTTCGCGCCATAGATGATCTCGCCGGTCGAGAAGATGCGCGGGCCGAGCGTGAGGCCGGCGCGCTGGCGTTCGGCTGCTGCGAAGACCACGCTTGCGTCGGATGACGGGTTGTGCACCGTGGTGACACCCATCGCGAGGTCCTGGATCAGCGTCCAGTTCTGCTGCGGGATAAAGTCGCCAATGCCATAGGGGCCGTGCGCATGCGCATCGACGAGGCCGGGCATGATCACCTTGCCCGAAGCGTCGATCATCGTCGCGCCAGAGGGGATGGTGATATCGCCCGCTGCGCCTACCGCGACGATGCGGTCGCCTTCGATAACGATCACGCCATTTTCGATCGCCCCCGGATCGGTTGCGGCAAGGCCGTCTTTCATCGTGAGGATACGCGCACCGGTGATCGCAACAGTGCCCGTGGGCTTGTCGGCGGTGACCGTGAGGCCCATCGAAATGCCGGTTTCAGGCGGAGTGAAGCCTTCTTCCTCTTCATCCTCACCCTTGGGCTGCGAGCGGAAGAAGTCCGAAGTCTGCGCGCTCTTGAGCGTGGCGCCGATGGACCAGAACAGCGTCTCGCCCCCTCGCGCCCAGCCGATGTAGTCGGCCCCGCCTTCGGATACCTTGGTGATGGGCAGCGCGCTGCCGGTCTCGCTCACCGAAATCGCCTGACCGCCAGGGATCAGCGGCATGGCAAAAACTTCGTAATTCTGGCGGAAGGCCACGGTGTGGCCATCGGGCGACACGCGGAAGTCGTTGGCGAGATCGCCCTTGGCATGGACGCGGCGCGCCTCGCCATCGAGGTCGGTCGAGACGAGCGCATAGGCGTCGCCCTCTCCCGCGGTCATGAAGATCCGGTCATTCGATGCACCGAACTGGGGGTTCGAGCCGGAACGCGACACGCGCATGGCTTCGCCGCCGCTCGCAGGGACCATATAGATCCCCGTGTTGTCCGAATAATCGGGCGAAGTCATGTAGCCGCCTGCCCGCTTCTCGAAAGCGATATGACGTCCGTCCGGCGACCAGACGAGGTCTGCGTAGTGGCCGGGCGTGCGCGTTACTGTGCGCTTGTTGCCGCCGTTTGCATCGGTGACGACGATCTGGCCCAGCCCTTCATCGGTCCATTCGACAAAGGCGAGCTTCGATCCGTCGCGGCTGTAAGCGGGAAAAGCCTGCACTTCTTCGCCTGCACCCGTCAGCGGACGCGGTGCATCGCGCCCGCGCGCCGACTTGGTGTAAAGCCGCCCGAGGCTTTCGAAGATCACCCGCGTCCCGTCAGGCGAAAGCTGGCCGAAGCGCGGCATGGTGGTAACAAAGCGATCGGGCGAAACTTCAATGGCCGGATGCGGCGCATCGGCCACGCCGCGCGTGTCGGAAATGCTGAACGGGATCACCGCATGGTTCGCCCCGTCGCGGTCAACGCGGTTGAGCTTCCCGCCTGCCCAGAAGACGATGCTCTTGCTGTCGGGCGTCCAGTCCATGTTCGGATAGACGCCGTAAACCGCCCAAGTCTCCTGCATGTCGAGATCGAGCGCGCCGTAAATCATCCGCTCGCGGCCGCTGGCGATGTCCTTCACCCACAGCTGCGACTGGTCCTTGTCGCGGCGGACGAAGGCGATTTCCTTGCCGTCTGGCGAAGGGGTCGGACGCACCGCGCCGCCATAACCGTCAATCGCGGTGGTCACTTCGCCGGTTTCGAGGTCATGGCGCTCGATCGCGAAGATGCCGCTTTGCGAATCCTGCGCGTAGATGAAGGTGTTTCCGCCGGTGGTGTTGAAAGTGTAGTAGATCGCCTCGCCGTCGGGGGAAAAGATCGGCTCGCCCAGTTCCTTCTGGAAATTCTCGTTTGGTCGTTCGACCACGGCCACGCCGCCGCCGCCCGACACGTGATACATCCAGATTTCGCCCGTGCCTGCGCTACGCTCGGTCGTGAAGTGCTTCTTGGCGATGATGAAGCGACCATCGGGCGACCAGTTGGGCTGGTTCAAAAGGCGGAAGCTCTCGTCCGTCACCTGCCGCATGTCGCTGCCGTCGGTGTTCATCACCCAGATGTTGTCGCCGCCTGCGCGGTCGGAGGTGAAAGCGATCTTGCTGCCATCGGGCGAGAAGCGCGGTTGCACTTCCCATGCGAGCCCTTCGGCGATGCGCGTCGGCGTGCCGCCGGAGATCGGCATGGTGTAGATGTCACCCAGCACGGTGAAGGCAAGCGTGCGTCCGTCGGGCGAGACATCGACATCCATCCACGTCGCCTCGTCGGTCGCAATCGGAACCTGCGTGATCGTCGCCCCGCGCGGAGCCTCGACATCCCAGCCGGCTTCGGCGTCCTCCTCGTGATCGTCCGCATGGGCAAACGAAGGCATGGCGAGCATCGAACAGCCAAGCAGGACGGCAGCAAAACGGCGCATTGTGAAATCTCCCTGTGTTGGAACGGGAGACTAGCGGCGCGCAAGGATATTGCTAGGGCCGTTCGTCGAGGAATAGAGGGGCCTGAACCGGGGGAAAGCGATGCTGCGCACTATTACCAACAATTTCGCGCTGTTGACCGTCGTCGGCGTGGCGCTGGCGTGGTTTTATCCGTCCGCCTTCACATGGATGACCGACGGCAGCATACAGGTGGCAGGGCAGCCGCTCTTGTCGGTGGCGCTTGGCCTTGTGATGCTGGCGATGGGGCTGACGCTGACTTTCGAGGATTACCGCTCGCTTGCCAAACTGCCCAAGGCGCTGCTTGCCGGAGTGGCGCTGCAATTCGCGGTCATGCCGCTGGCAGGTTTCGGCATCGCGCAGATAATGGGTCTGGAGCAGGGCCTCGCCGTCGGCCTGATCCTTGTCGCTTGTTGCCCCGGAGGCACGGCGTCGAACATCGTCACCTATCTGGCGCGCGGCAATGTCGCCTTGTCGGTGGCGATGACCATGGCATCGACGCTGGCAGCGGTTGCGCTGACCCCGCTGCTGACGGGCGCGCTGGCGGGGACCTATGTCGCTATCGACCGCTGGAACCTGCTGGTGAACATGGTCGCGGTGGTGTTGGTGCCTGTGGTGCTGGGGACGCTGCTGAACCGCCTGTTCCCGCGCGCGGCGGGCGCGGTGAGCGGGTTTCTGCCGCTGGTGGCGATTGTGCTGGTGATCCTGATTGTCGGAGGGATTGTAGGCGGCGCCAAGGCCCAGATTGCCGAACACGCGGGCTCACTGCTTGCCGCGACATTCCTGCTGCATGCGCTGGGCTTCGGCCTCGGCCTGTTGATTGCACGGCTGCTCGGCCTCGGAACGATCGAGGCGCGGACCATTTCCATCGAAGTGGGGATGCAGAATTCGGGCCTTGGTTCGGGGCTTGCCAAGACGCCTGCGTTTGCGGCGCAATTTGCGGACATCGCTCAGGCCGCGCTGGCCCCTGTTCCGGCGGCGATTTCAGCCGTGTGGCACGTGCTGATCGGGAGTTTTCTGGCAGCGTGGTGGCGACGTCGCTGACGCCGCCACCTGCTGTCCATTGGCCTATCAGGCGGTCACAGCGTCCCGCTTGATCGTGATCACCTGCGGATAGGTGAATTCCTTCAGACCATCGAGGCCGTATTCGGCACCGAAGCCCGACTGCTTGTGCCCGCCGAAGGGTGCGAAGGGCGACAGGTGCATATACTCGTTGATCCACACCGTGCCGGTTTCGAGCTGTTCGGCGATTTCGACGCCCTTTTCCGGATTGCTCGTCCACACGGCGCCGGCAAGACCATAATCGGAGGCGTTGGCGCGCGCGATGACTTCGTCTTCCGAAGAGAACTTCATCAGCGGCATGACCGGACCGAACTGCTCCTCGGCCACGATGCGAGCGTCTTCGGGCGGATTGTCGAGGATGGTAATCGGCACGTAATAGCCGGTGCCCGACGGGTCCTTGTCGCCGCCGGTCAGGAATTTGTAGCCATTGTCCTTGGCATCCTCGATCAGTTCAAGCACGCGCTCGTACTGCTTCTTGTTCTGGATCGGGCCGACGCCGGTGCCCTGTTCGGCACCGTCACCAACGACAACCGTCTTGGCGTAATCGGCAATCGCCTGGCTCAGCTCGTCATAGATATCCTCGTGGATATAGATGCGCTTGGCCGCGACGCAGACCTGTCCGGCGTTCTGGAAGCTCGACCAGAAAATCTGCTCGGCTACCTTCTTGGGGTCGGCATCGGGCAGCACGATCGAGGCGTCGTTCCCGCCCAGTTCGAGCGTGATCCGCTTGAGGTCGGCAGAGGCGCCTTCCATAATCTTCTTGCCCGTCGCGGTCGAGCCGGTGAAGGTGATCTTGTCGATATCCTTGTGACCGGTGATGAGCGGGCCGAGTGAATCTTCGCCGGTGATGATGTTGACGGTGCCCGCGGGAACCTTGTCAGCGATCAGCTCGGCAAGGCGCAGCGTCGTCAGCGGGGTGAAGGGCGACGGCTTGAGCACAATGGTGCAGCCGCTCATCAGCGCCGGAACGATTTTCTGCACCGCCATCATGACGGGGAAGTTCCACGGCACAATGCCGCCGACCACGCCGACGGGGACGCGGCGGGTGCGCGACAGGCGGGTGTCGGTGTCTTCGCTTACAACGTCTTCAAGTTTGAAAGTCGCCTGCGCTGCCGACATGCCAGCAGCGCCGTAGATTTCGCCCTTGGCCTGCGCGTGCGGCTTGCCCTGCTCACTGGTCAGCAGGCGATAAAGTTCCTCGGCGTTTTCCTTGATCGCGCCGGAGATCGCCATGCACGCAGCCTGACGCTCTTCGAAAGAAGTCTTCTTCCAGCTCTTGAACGCGGCGCGCGCTGCGGCCACCGCCTTGTCGAGTTCATCGGCACCACAGGCAGGAACCTGTCCGATGACCTCCTCGTTCGCGGGATTGACCACGTCGAGCCAGTCGCTGGTTGCGACCATCTCGCCATTGATGAGGTTCTTGTACTGGGTGACCATATCTCTCTCCATTCGTATCGGGGAATCTGTCGCACCCAAGGTTGGAGCATTGCGGGCAAAAATCAATTGCCAATCGCAACCGGAGCGCAGGGAATTTCGCCGTTGACCGTTGGTTTAGAACTTCCCGTCCATATCCTACCCCCTGGCATACCCCCCTCGCCCTTGCCCCGCAGAGCGGACCTGACATAAGGCGCGAGAGAACAAGACAGGACTACGCATAAGCAGCATGGCCAAAGACTGGTGTATCGGGATTATCGGAGGGTCGGGCCTCTACGGGATCGCGGGGATAGAGGATGAGCAATGGCTCATGATCGACACCCCCTGGGGCGATCCCTCGGACGAAATCCTGTTCGGGACCATCGAAGGCGTGAAAGTGCGCTTCCTGCCGCGCCACGGGCGCGGCCACCCGATCAGCCCCACCGAATTGAACGCGCGCGCCAATATCGATGCGCTGAAACGCGCAGGCTGCACCGATATTCTCGCCATTTCGGCGGTCGGTTCGCTGCGCGAGGAAATCGAGCCCGGACGCTTTGCGGTGGTCGAACAGTTCATCGACAACACGCGGGCGCGCCCTTCGACCTATTTCACCAGCGGCTTTGTGACCCATGTCTCTATGGCTGATCCGGTCTGCCCGCGCCTGTCCGAAATGGCAGCCAAGGCAATTTCACAGTGCAAGGGCAAGCTTGCAACCGGCGCGACCTATCTCGCGATGGAAGGGCCTCAATTCTCGACCCGCGCCGAAAGCCACATGTACCGCGCATGGGGCGCCGATGTGATCGGCATGACCGGCATGCCCGAAGCAAAACTCGCGCGCGAGGCAGAGCTTCCCTACGCGCTCGTCGGCATGGCGACCGATTACGATTGCTGGCGCGACAGCGAGGATGAAGTGAACGTCGCCCAGGTCGTCGCGCAGATGCAGGAAAACGGCCAGCTTGCCCGCGACATGGTGCTTCAGTTTATCAAGAACCTGCCCAAGACGCGCAAAGCCTCGCCGATCGACACCGCGCTCGACGATGCGGTCATCACCGCGCCCGAAGAACACGATCCCGCCCTGCTGGCAAAGCTCGATGCGGTTGCAGGGCGCATTATCGGGAAGAAGTAACATGCAGGCGACCCGCGTAGAAATCACCCGGCAGGGTGGCCCCGAAGTCATCGAATTCGTCACCGCAGACATCGGCGAACCGGGCGCGGGCGAGGTTCTGGTCGAACATGGCGCGGTGGGGCTCAACTTCCTCGACACCTACCATCGCGGCGGGCTCTATCCGGTTCCCATGCCCAGCGGGCTAGGAGTGGAAGCCGCTGGCACGATTATCGCGCTCGGCGAAGGCGTGACGGATTTCTCGGTGGGCGACCGCGTCGCTTATATGGGCCCGGGTCTTGGTGCCTATGCGACCCACCGCATCATGCCCGCCTCGGCGCTCTATGCGGTCCCCGACGCGATCTCCGACGAAACCGCCGCCGCTGCGATCCTCAAGGCGGCCACGGTCGAATGTCTGGTTGAACGCTGCGCCAAAGTGCAGGCGGGCGACACCGTGCTGGTTCATGCCGCCGCCGGCGGGGTCGGACAGATCATGGTGCAATGGCTCAAGGCCTTGGATGCAACCGTCATCGGCACGGTTTCGAACGAAGCCAAGGCCGCGCTCGCCCGCGAGGCAGGCTGCGACCACATCATCCGCTACGATCACGAGGACATCGCCAAGCGTGTCCGCGAAATCACCGGCGGCCCAGGCGTGCCGACCGTGTTCGACGGCGTGGGCAAGGACACCTTTATGGCCTCGCTCGACAGCCTGAGCCCGCGCGGCCTGCTGGTGAGCTTCGGCAATGCCAGCGGCGCGGTCGAAGGTGTCAACCTCGGCCTGCTCGCGACGAAGGGCTCGCAATTCGTGACCCGCCCGACGCTGTTCCATTATTACGCGACGCCGGAAGAAAGCGCCGCAGGCATGGCACGGGTGTGGGACATGATCGCGAGCGGCAACGTCAAGGTGAGCGTAGGACAGACCTATCCGCTCAGCGAGGCTGCGCAGGCGCACCGCGATCTGGAAGCGCGGCTGACGACGGGTTCGACCGTCCTTCTGCCGCGCTGATCCCGCTTACTGGTTCGGGCGCTTGCCCTTGAAGCCGGGCTTGCCCTTCGGCTTACCCTTGAACGGCGGCTTGCCACCCTTTTTGGGTCCACCCTTGCCGGCGAAAGGCTTTCCGCCTTCAGAGCGTGCGTCGTCCCCGTGGCCGCGCTTGGCAAAGTCGCGCGGTTTGCCCGGCTTGCCTGTGCGGGGGCCGCCCTTCCCTTGGCCACCCTTCCCCTGACCGCCTTGGCCGAAAGGCTTGGCGCGCACATTGGGGCCGTTGTTCTGGCGGTTCTGGCGCGCCTCAAAACGCGGGCCTTCAGCCGATTCCTCGATCAGAATCGCATCCTGATCATCATCGCCTTGCGCGGTCTGTTCGATCGTGTGCGCAAAGCGGCTCGCAATCGCGCGCGGGATTTGCACCCAGGATGCTTCGGGTCCGACGCGGATGGCGCCGATTTCATTGCGGGTGATGTGCCCGCGGCGGCAGATCAGCGGCAGCAGCCAGCGCGGCTCGGCATTCTGGCGGCGACCCACACCGATCTTGAACCAGACGGTATCTTCAAAGCCGGGTCGGATTTTTTCGGCCTTGGCCTTTTCGCGCGCTTCGGGCGTGTTGGCGAGCAGTTCCTCGGGCTCGGGCATCTTGGCACGATGCGACTGGACGAGCGCGGCAGCGATATCTTCGGGCGCCATGCGCGCCATGAGGTCTGCGGCCAGCTCGCGATCGTAATCCTCGATCTCGCGCGGTTCGGTCAGGCGCTCGATCAGGCGCGTGCGGTCCTTGGCACGGATTGCATCAGGCGTCGGCGCGTCGAGCCATTGCGCGTCGATCTTCGCCCCGCGCAGCATCGAATCGACGCGCTTGCGGCGGTTGAACGGCACGATGATCGCGGCCGTGCCCTTCTTGCCGGCACGCCCCGTGCGACCCGAACGGTGCTGGAGCGTCTCGGCATCGCGAGGCGTCTCGACATGGATGACGAGGCTCAGCGTCGGCAGGTCGATTCCGCGTGCGGCGACATCGGTGGCAACGCACACGCGGGCACGGCGGTCGCGCATGGCCTGAAGCGCTTGATTGCGCTCAGACTGCGAGTTCTCGCCCGACAGCGAAACGACATCGAAGCCACGGTTCTGCAAGGTCGCATGGAGGCGCCGCACGCTTTCACGCGTGGCGCAGAAACAGATCGCGCTTTCCGCCTCGTGGAAGCGCAACACGTTGACGACCGCATTCTCCACTTCCGACGGTGCGACGGTGATCGCCTGATAGGCAATATCGCCATGCCCACGATCCTTGCCCGCGAGCGACAGGCGCAGCGCGTCGGATTGATATTTCTCGGCCAGGCGCACAATCGCCTGCGGCATGGTCGCCGAGAACAGCAGCGTGCGGCGCGTATCGGGAGTCGCGTCGAGGATTTCCTCCAGATCGTCGCGGAAGCCCATGTCGAGCATCTCGTCGGCCTCGTCGAGCACCACGCCCATCAGGCCCGACAGGTCGAGCGCGCCGCGTTCGAGGTGGTCGCGCAGACGGCCCGGTGTGCCGACGACAATCGCCGGACCCGAGCGCAGCGCGCGGCGTTCCTTGCTCGCGTCCATCCCGCCGACACAGGTCGCAATGCGCAGACCCGCCTTGGCATAGAGCCAGCCGAGTTCGCGGCTCACCTGCAAGGCGAGTTCGCGGGTCGGCGCGATCACCAGCGCGAGCGGCTTTTCGGTCAGCGGCGTGCCGCGAATCTCGCCGAGCAGCGCTTCTGCCAGCGCCAGACCGAAGGCAACCGTCTTGCCCGATCCGGTCTGCGCCGAGACGATGAGGTCACGCCCGGCTGCATCCGCGCCGGTGGCGGCGGCCTGCACAGGGGTGAGTTCGGTATAGCCGCGATCGGCCAATGCTTCGCCAACGAGGGCGGGAAGTGTTTCAAAAGACATGCAAATTCGCTTGGGTAAGAGCGCGAGAGGGCGGCGCATCGGGGTAAAAGGGGCCCGAATCTCTGCGGCTGTTGCGCTATCGTCGGGGGGCGACGTGCCTGTTGGGGACGCGCCGTTCGAGCAGGCCTATAGCCGAAGATGCGCCGATTGGCTTTAATTATTTTGCAGTTGCGAAATAATCATACGCGCGGTTGCGCGCATCAGCCTTCTTTCCAGCGGCCCTTCACCGGCTCGAAACGGTCCACCCGGATCGATTGCCACACGCCGCCGGTCACATACGGGTCGTCATTGATCGTCGCGCGCGCGGCGGCTTCGTCCTCAGCTTCGATAATCAGCAGCGAGCCGACGAAATCGCCCTTGGCATTCAGCAGCGGGCCTGCGGTGAGGTAGTTCTCGTCATGCTCGGCCATCCACTCGCGCTGCGCCTTCATATGCATTTCGCGCAAGTTCTCGTTGTTCTCGCCATCTCGGCAGTAAAAACAGAACAACGGCATGAGAGTCTCCCGGTTTTGGCCCGATTCCAGCGTGCGAAAGCCGATAACACAGCGCCCGCTCCGATCAAGCGGGCATGCTGCGCGTTCACTTCGCTTGAATGCGCGGGGCATTGGGTCCACATCGCTTCGGAAATTGCGCGAATCCGAAACAAAGAGACTGCCGCTTGCCTGTAACCCTTGATCAGCTTGACCCTGCCCCTGTGAACGTCCCCGCCAACCGGATCGACCGGACCGAGTTGCGGCGCGCCTATCGTGCGGAGGAGGACGCCTGCGTCGAGCAGCGACTGATCGAAGCATCGCCTGCGCGCAAGCTCGCCGAACCTGCCGCTGCGCTTGCCGTCGAACTGATCGAAGGCGCGCGCTCGCACAAGGCATCCGGCGTGGACGCTTTCCTGCAGCAATACGGCCTCGACACCGAGGAAGGCATTGCGCTGATGTGCCTTGCCGAAGCGCTGCTGCGCGTGCCCGATGGTGAGACCGCCGATGCGCTGATCCGCGACAAGATCGGCGAGATCGACTGGGGCGAGCATCTGGGCGAAAGCTCATCCACCTTCGTCAACGCCGCGACTTTTTCGCTGATGCTGACAGGCGAAGTGCTCGAGCGGCCCGAGGAACACCAGCGGGGCATGGGCCGCACGCTCAAATCGACGATGAACCGTCTGGGCGAGCCGGTGATCCGCAAGGCAACCTTGCAGGCGATGCGGATTCTGGGCGGGCAGTTCGTCTACGGACGCACGATCAACGAAGCGCTGAAACGCGCCAAGCCCGAACGCGCCAAGGGTTTGACCCATTCCTTCGACATGCTGGGCGAAGCGGCGATGACCTTTGCCGATGCCGAACGCTACCGCCAATCCTACGAAGGCGCGATCGAGCGGCTGGCGAGCGAGACGACCGGCAGCGTCGGCCAATCGCCGGGGATTTCGGTCAAGCTGTCCGCACTCCACCCCAAATACACCTTCCTCCACGCCGATCAGGCGCGCGCCGATATCGTGCCGGTGGTGAAGGCGCTCGCGCTCAAGGCGCGCGATGCGAACATGCACTTTACCATCGACGCCGAAGAGGCCGAACGGCTCGAAGTGAGCCTCGACATTATCGAGGATCTGGTCAGCGATGACGAGATTTTCCGCCGCGAGGACGGGAGCCGCTGGGACGGCTTCGGTCTTGCGGTGCAGGCCTATCAGAAGCGCGGCATGCCTCTGTGCGACTGGGTGGCAAAGCTCGCCCGCCGCCACAATCGCAAGCTCTTCGTGCGGCTCGTTAAAGGCGCCTATTGGGATACCGAGGTCAAACTGAGCCAGGTCGGCGGCTTTGACGATTACCCCGTCTTCACCCGCAAGATCGCCACCGACGTATCCTACCTCGCTTGCGCCGCGCGGCTATTCGAACATGACGACGTGATCCGCCCCGCCTTCGCCACGCACAACGCCTACACCGTGGCGGTGGTGAAGCAGCTTGCGCAAGGGCGTGAGTTCGAGTTCCAGCGCCTTCACGGCATGGGCGAGGAAGTGTTCGACACGCTTCGCAAGCTCGAAGGCAACAACCCGACGCCGGTGCGCATTTACGCGCCGGTCGGCGGGCACAAGGAATTGCTCGCCTATCTTGTGCGCCGCCTGCTCGAAAACGGCGCGAACACCAGCTTTGTGAACCGCATGGGCGATGCCGATGTGAGCCCCGAAGATCTGGTCGGCGATCCCGTCGCCGAACTCGCCACATTGGAACCCAAGCGCAATCCCGCGATCCCGCTGCCGTGCGACATTCTGGGCGAGCGCTTGAACAGCGCAGGGATCGACATTGCCGATCCGCTGGTGCGCGAACCGCTGCTCCAACGCCTGGCCGAGCTTGAATCTCTGCAATGGCATGCCGAGCCGACCTTCCCTGCAACGGTCAGCGGCGAAATCGCGCCGATTACCATGCCGCACGATCTGACCGTCGAAGTCGGCACGCGCCGCGAT
>PALE01000019.1 GCA_002706445.1 Erythrobacteraceae bacterium | reverse complement strand
CGGCCGTGCCGACATCCTTCATGCTCTCGTCAGCCGATTTCCAGCTGACCACGAACACGGTGAGGCCCTGATCGACCGCCCATTTGATGAAGCTCTTCTTGGGCGTGAGGTCGAGGATGTAGAAGCGGTTGATCCACGGCGGGAAGATGATCAGCGGCTCCTGCATTACCTTTTCGGTCGAAGGAGAATATTGCAGCAGCTGGTAGAGCGGGGTTTCGTGGACGACCTTGCCGGGCGTGGTGGCGATGTTCTCGCCCAGTTTGAATGCGTCGGGGTCCGTGTGGGTGAGCTGCCCGCGCTTGAGGTCGGTGATCAGGTGGCGCATCCCGCGCACGAGGTTCTGCCCCTTGGTTTCAACCGTCCTTTTCATCACCACCGGATTGGTGAGCAGGAAATTGGCCGGGCTCATCGCCTCCGACAAAGCATCGACGGCGAATTTCAATTGCTGGCGCTTTTCCTTGTCGAGCCCCTCCATCGAATCCGCGCTCTGACGGAAGTATTCGGTCAGCATCAGATAGGTCTGGTGCATCAGGGCAAAGGCCGGCAGCTGCCTCCACGCCGGATCGGAAAAGCGCTTGTCCGAACGCGGCAGGGCGATTTCTTCCTTGCCTGAGCCGCCGATCGACCCGGTGAAGTTCCGGAACACGCTCTGCCACATCATCATGCTGTCTTGCGCAAGCTTGGTCTGCGCCTCTATTGCCTTGCCGGGCAATTGTTTCGCCATGCTCTGCGCGATCATCAGCCATTGTGACGGGTCGAGCGCATTGCGGCCTTCGCTTGCGCGCGAAGCGGCGGTCTTTGCCTGTTCGGAGACGAATTCGAGCCACATCTTCTGCAGCTCTGCTCCGGCCTTGGCCCATTCCGCCAGATCGCCGGCATCCGCCCCGGCGGGCAGGGAAGTGGCCGCGGCCGGTGTGTCGGCTGCTGTGCCGGGCATGGTCTTGGAAAACATATCGCGCATGGCTTTGGACTGCATTTCTAGCAAGGAGGCAAACGGCGCCATGCTTTCCATCATGCCGTCCATCATCGTGCCCGTGCCGGTCGTCTTGTCGTCTTTACCAGCCATGCCTCGTCCGTCCCTTCAATCCGCCGCATCAACCGCAATTTCGACCCGTTCGGACTGCAATTGATAGAATCTATCAAGATTCGTAGCCGAAACGGGTTTCCACTTCGAGCGCTAATGCCCTAATGTTGCTGGACTGCGTCGAAACATGTCTGTCGCGACTGCCACGCCGAGGAGCAAAATGGACCAACAATTCTACCGCATGAAGCGGCTGCCGCCCTATGTCATCGCTGAAGTCAACGCGATGCGGCACGCGGCCCGTCAGGCGGGTCAGGACATTATCGACCTCGGTATGGGCAATCCCGATCTGCCGCCCCCGCAGCATGTCATCGACAAGCTGTGCGAGGTCGCGCAGAACCCCGATGCGCATGGATATTCGCAATCCAAGGGTATTCCCGGCCTCCGCCGCGCGCAGGCCAATTATTATGCCCGCCGGTTCGGTGTCGATCTCGATCCCGAAACCGAAGTGGTTGTCACCATGGGTTCGAAAGAGGGGCTGGGCTCGCTCGCCACCGCGATTACCGCGCCCGGCGATGTGGTGCTGGCACCCAACCCGTCCTACCCGATCCACACTTTCGGCTTCATCATCGCAGGCGCGACGATCCGTTCGGTTCCAACGACGCCCGACGAAGAATATTGGCGCTCGCTCGAAAGCGCGATGAATTTCACCGTGCCGCGGCCCAGCGTGCTCGTTGTGAGCTATCCGTCCAATCCGACGTCCGAAGTGGTCGATCTCGCCTTTTACGAAAGGCTGGTCGAATGGGCGCGCGACAATCAGGTTTGGGTGCTGTCGGACCTTGCCTATTCCGAACTGTATTACGACGGTGTCCCGACCCCTTCGATCATGCAGGTCAAGGGCGCGAAGGATGTCGCGGTCGAATTCACCAGCATGAGCAAGACCTACTCTATGGCCGGCTGGCGAATGGGCTTTGCGGTTGGCAACAAGCAGTTGATCGCGGCGTTGACGCGGGTGAAGTCCTATCTCGATTACGGCGCATTCACGCCGATTCAGGCGGCAGCTTGCGCCGCGCTTAACGGCCCGCAGGACATCGTCGAAAAGAACCGCAAACTCTATCAGAAGCGCCGCGATGTCATGGTCGAGGCCTTCGGGCGTGCCGGATGGGAAATTCCCTCGCCGCCTGCCTCGATGTTTGCATGGGCTCCTCTGCCGCCTGCATTGAAGGAGATGGGAAGCCTCGAATTTTCAAAGCAGTTGCTGACCGAGGCGCAGGTCGCGGTCGCACCGGGCGTTGGCTACGGAGAGAAGGGCGAAGGGTTCGTCCGTATCGCCATGGTCGAGAACGAGCAGAGGCTGCGTCAGGCCGCGCGCAATATAAAGCGCTACCTGTCGTCGCTCGGAATCAACTCCTCGGCAGCGTAGCCTTGCAGGTAAAAATTTGCTAAACCGAAGGTCCTCTTGGACCGTTCGGGTTCGCAGCAAGAGGCTCCGGTTTTCCGGAGCAGGATGAAACGGGAGGAAGTCATGGACGCCCCAGCGTCGCGGCCGCTCACAGAGCGACAAAAGGCCGTGATGGAAAGGATTGACAGGCGTGTCCCGATCAAGGTGATCGCGCAGGAGTTGAGCGTATCGGAAACGCGCATCAACCAGCATATTCGCGCGCTCAAAAACATCTACGAAGCAGAGAATCTCGGCGATCTGGTGGAATGTTACCGCGCCGATAATGCACTCGACGAACCCGAGGGCGAAGACGAACTTTCGTCTGAAAATGAAGAGCTTGGCGAAGCGCTTAAGCCCTACAGCGATTCTGTATACACAAAAAAACAGATCACGGACGGGCCGCTGATCGGCAACAAGCATGCCGGTAACGACCCGGGCGAACTCGTGATGAGCGACGTTCTCCCACTGGAGGATCAGGCGCCTTGGCTGCGCTCTGGCGAACCCCGGGTTGTTCCCCGGGTGCTCGACGGTCCAAACGCCGTCCTGTTCCGCCTCGTGGCCATAGTAGCGATCGCGTTCGGCGTGCTCGCCGCCGTGGTTCTGACCGTGACAGCGGCGATGACCATTAGCGAGGCACTGGACGGGCGTGCAGCCGTCCCGGTTGATCAAGAAGGCTTCTCCTGACGGGCAGGGGGCGGCTGTCGGAGTCCCCCAAAATGAACGACCGTATGCTGAACGATGCCCAAAACCTGAAGAAGCTGATCCGCGAAGCCGAAGCGCTTGCCGATGAATCGATGATCGCGTTCTCGCGTCTCAAGCAGGCCATGCTGGCCGCCCGCCAGAATCCCGAAGTCGAAGTCGTTGACGGCCAGCGCGCGCTCATGCGTCTGAACCAGGCCGAAGGTCACGCCATGGCCATGTCGACCACCCTGCTGCGCGTGCATGACGAACTGAGCAAGATCGCCCGCGAAAAGATGGGCGGCGATGACACCATTCCGACCGAAGTTCCCGCAGCGATTTTCGCAGCGGACGCAGACGAGCTGGTCCAGCCTGTGACGGCCAACGGCTAAACTGCGCGAATGCTGGAACTGATTTTCTCCGATTATCGTCCTTATCTGCAGGATGTCGTCGCGTGGACCCTGTGCTGCGCGGCGCTCCTGTGGGGGGGCAGTCCGGAACGCATTGTCGCTGCCACCTGGCTGATTGCGTTCGAGATCGGAACGGTCTCGCACAAATATATCTTCGGAGAAGCCCGGCAACTCGAGACGATCGATTGGTATTTTGCGAGCATCGATTTGCTCGCAGCGGCGATTCTGATCGCAACTGCGCTCTATGCAAACCGCAATTACACCCTGTGGATCGCTGCGATGCAATTGCTGGCTTTCGTTGCGCATGTCTCGCGCGGGCTGATGGACGCGATTTCCCCGCTCACCTATGCCATCATGGTGATCGCCCCGGGCTGGCTCATTCTGCTGTTTCTGGCAGCCGGACTGATCCGCCACATTCGCCGCAAGCGCCAATACGGGGACTATCGCGACTGGAGGGTGCGTATGCCTGCCTCCGGTGACGGCGATGTTTCGGAACGCCTCTTCCCCGATTGGTTGCAAAGCAATCGCAAGACTTGGCGGGATGAATTGAAATGAGCGAACTTGCAGCTCTGAACCGGGCGCGTGTCTCGGAGGCACCTCGTCGCCAGCGCGCTCTGGTCGATTACCTTCGTGCGATGGTCCTCGCCAAGCCTTCGCATATGGAACGCTTTCACGCGATCTTTCTCGATGAAAGCCGCTCGATTCTTGGCGATGCGCCTCTGGGGCAGGGGCGTTCAAGCAACCTCACGGTGCGCATGCGCGAAATATTCGAGCGGGCGCTCGTGCTGCATTCGAGCGCAATCGTCATCGCGCACAATCATCCCTCGGGCCTGTGCCGACCGAGCGAATATGATCTCCATTCGACGATGCGGCTCAAACAGGTTGCCGAAGCACTCGATATCGAACTGCTTGACCACCTCATTTTTACATATGATGCAGTCTATTCGATGCGGGCAGGGGGCAATTTATGAACGCAGCGGCAGCAAGCAATTTCTTTCCCGACGGCGATGACCTGATCCCGCGTTTTCGCGAGGCGGGCGAGGTTACGCTCGACCTGTTCCACCGCGACGGACGAGTGGATGACCGCTGGCTCGGCTTTCACCCGCGCGAATTCGAGCTGCTGTGGCGGCTCGCCGAACAGCCCGGACAGCGTGTGTCGAAGCGGCAATTGCTGGCCGAAGTGTGGCGCATCAATTTCGAGCCGGAAACCAACAGCGTCGCGGTCCATGTCGCGCGGGTGCGCAGCAAGCTTGAACCGTTCGGACTCTCGCCAATTCTCGCGACCCATCCCGAAGGCGGCTACTATCTCGACGCACCGCCGCCTTCGCTCGCTTTCCGTCTAGAAAGCGACGGCTGACCTCGACCGGACCGCGCTCTGGACTCGCGTCGCAGCTTGCTCCAATTGCTTTGGCAACAGCGAAAGTGAGAGGATTTCCGATGTCGCAAACCCAGACCCAGATCATGCCCGCCAATGAACGCGTTGCAATCGAGCTTGGCGACGATGGCGTCGCACAGGTTCGCCTGATCCGCGCCGACAAGATGAACGCGCTCGATCCCGAAATGTTCGCGCGCATTATCGAGGCCGGTGAACTTCTCAACGCCGCGAAAGGCCTGCGTGCTGTCGTGCTTTCGGGCGAGGGCGCTTCGTTCTGCGCAGGGCTCGACACATCGAGCCTCGGCGGTGCGTCGGACCCCACGCGGGCTCCGCTGACCGAACGCACGCATGGCAATGCCAACATGGCGCAGGAAGTGGCGATGCAATGGCGCAAGCTCCCGGTGCCGGTCATCGCCGCGGTGCATGGAGTGTGTTTCGGCGGCGGGCTTCAGATTGCGAGCGGCGCGGATATTCGCGTGGTGCATCCTGAAGCGCGCATGGCGATCATGGAGATGAAGTGGGGGCTCGTCCCCGACATGGGCGGCTATGCGCTGTGGCGCGGCCTCGTCCGCGATGATGTGTTGCGCGAGCTGATCTATACCAACCGGCTGTTTTCGGGGGCCGAGGCCAAGGACCTTGGCTTGGCGACTTTTGTCGATGACGATCCGCTGGCGCGCGCCACGGCAATCGCGACCGAGATCGCCAATCGCAACCCGCACGCGATCCGCGCCGCCAAGCGTTTGCAAGACACGATGTTCGAACTCGGCACCGACGCGATCCTGCAGGCCGAAAGCGACGAGCAACAGGTCATTATCCGCAGCCCTAACCAGATCGAGGCGGTGATGGCCGGCATGGGCAAGCGCAAGGCCGAATTTCAGGACGTCTGAGGCGCAGGCCCCTGCGTCGGTTCAGCCGAACACAGCAACGCATTGCAGGCCGTCGAGCACCTGGCGGCCTTCGCTGTCCCACATTCTGAGCCGCTCTGACGAGAGGCCGTGATCTGCGTGCTGGCTGGCGTTCTCTGCCAGATACCAGCCGTTTTCGGACTGGGTTGCAGGCTCCAGCACGTTGAACGACCAGTTGATCGAGCTGATCGGCCCGCGCCGCTCCATGATCCGCATCGCGCCCGGTGGCATGACGTCGCCCATCAGCACGAGCTTGCTGACCGGATCGAGCGAATGGTCCTCGGTCAGCCGCGCCCACCGCCGCACCGTCGCGCCGCGATCCTGATCCTTGTCCTGCGCATGACGCAGTTCGAAATTGTTCTGGATGAAGCTTGGCCCCGGGCCGGTGTTTGTCGGAGCGCACTCTTCGGGCGGACCGGGCCAATCTTCGGGGGGATTGGCGGCGCGCACCGCATTGGGCTCGCGCTCCTCGGCAAACAGCCAGAATGCGCTCAGCGCAACGCCCTTTTCATTGTGGATCTCGCTGCGAACCTGCGTGACGTTGCGCCCCTGCCGGACGATCTCAGCGGTCAGCGAGATTTCCTCGCCGATCGGCGCCACAAACGCCACCTGCGCGCCGCGTAGGGGCGGGAGATCGGGAAAAGCGCGTTTCGCCATGGTGAAGGCGATCAGGGCTGATGCCCCGCCATACATGGTGCGTCCCTGCATCCAGTCGCCCGCATTTTCCATGAGGGCAGGTCCGGGCTTGCCGGTGATCGGTTCGAGCAGGCTGGCTATAGTCATGTGCAGCTTAGTGCCCAATGCGGCGAGGGAGGTCCAGATTGACGCAACGGAAGGTTGCTTGTTTCCTGTCCCAGTCGCGATAGCCGGCTGCATCGCTCTGGCGTGTTTGCGATTGCTCCATTGCCTTTCTCGCGCCGAATCGGTAGTGGGCCGCTTCCGCTCCTATCGGGGCGGCTCGGCCCGATGGCGGAGTGGTTACGCAGCGGATTGCAAATCCGTGTAGGCCGGTTCGATTCCGGCTCGGGCCTCCACCTTCCGATTGCGCACCTGGCGCAATCGACCGAGTGCCGCTTTAGCTCAGTTGGTAGAGCACATCATTCGTAATGATGGGGTCACGTGTTCGAGTCACGTAAGCGGCACCAGTGGTTTCAGCTTAGATGTTCCGGGGTTTCGAGGCGAAAGCGCTTCGACCTTTGCGGTGTCTTGAGCGGCCAGCCTGTTTCCGGCTTATTTCCCTCCACCTCGCCGTAGAATTGCACGGTGGCGGGTGCGGCGTTACGCTGCGCTGCCATTCGTTCAGCAGGAACAAATCCTTTGAAGCATTATCTGATCGCTGCCGCTTTCTGTCTCGCAAGCGCTGCCTGCGCTCCGCAGGGGAGTGACGAAATTGCGATGCCTGACGATGCCACGGTCGCCGCGCGCTCAATGCCGATCGCAGAGGAGTTTCAGGCGCAGCTCAAAGAGCAGCTTGTCGCCGCGCTCGGTCAGGGCGGGCCTGAAGCAGCGGTGGGTGTTTGCATAGAGGCAGCCCCGGCGATTGCTGCGGGCCGGTTCGAGGCCAGTGGGGCGTAGGTCAGCCGGATCGCCCAGCGCCATCGCAATCCGGCGGGCGCAGTTCCTGCGGAGTTGCGGACCGCTTATGACGAGCTTGCCACAATGCCCCTGGTGAACGGAAAACCTGCCAGCCGCGTGGTTCACGCGGGCGAGGGCGACGATGCCCGAGTGGTGTATCTGAGCGCGGTCCCGATGGCAGAGCAGCCGTGTTCGGTCTGCCATGGAGCCAATGTCGATCCCGCGCTCAAGGCCGTCATCGACAGCGCCTATCCCGGCGATACCGCAGTCGGCTTCGAGCCAGGTGACTTGCGTGGTGCGCTGGTCATCAGCTGGCCGCGGGAAGCCTTTACGGCGCGATAGGGCTGCAGCTCGCCCCTATCATCAAATATCCCAGTGGCGGCTCTGGGGGGCTCCGTGACCGCACTCTGGGGGACGGTTCGGCGGGGGCGCGAAATGCGCAAAATTACATCATTGATCTAAGTGAACCGCGATTTTCCCGCATTATCGGCCATTTTATCGCATAAAAATGTGGTTTCAGTATATCAGTTACTGTAATCGAGAATCTTAATTTGGTAACTCGGTGGTGTTTCGCTAGCTTGTCGGCATCAACTCCAAAGAAGGAATTATGCATGAGCCTGCACATTGGTGACATCGCCCCGGACTTCACCGTCGACACCCAGAACGGCGAAATCAGCCTGCACGATTGGGCTGGCGACAGCTGGGTTTTCTTTTTCAGCCATCCGGCTGATTTCACCCCGGTCTGCACTACGGAGATGGGTCGCACCGCGCAGCTCGCGAGCGAGTTCGACAAGCGCAATGTGAAGCCCCTCGGCCTTTCGACCGATACCGCAGAAGAGCACGCCAAGTGGATCGAAGACGTCAACGACACACAGAACACGAACCTCGTGTTCCCGATCGTCGCCGATGCCGATCTCAAGATCGCGAAGCTCTATGACATGATCCACCCGGACCAGAGCGAGACGGCGGCTGTGCGGTCGGTATTCATTATCGATCCTGACAAGAAGATCCGGCTGACGATGACCTATCCGATGAGCGTGGGGCGCAATTTCGACGAGATCCTTCGCGCGATCGATGCGCTTCAGTTCAGCGACAAGCATGGCGTGGCCACGCCTGCCGATTGGCGCGAAGGCAAGGATGCGATCATTCCTCCGTCGGTATCCGACGAGGATGCGCAGGCGCGCTTTCCGCAAGGTTTCACTACCCTTCGCCCTTACCTGCGGACGGTTAAAATCGATTAGGTGTGCCCCCACATCGAACGTCATGAAGCGGGACCGGTCCTCGCCGGTCCCGCCCATCCAATTTTGAAGGAGACACCATGCTGCTGGAGAAAATCAAGACGCCGGGTTTGTCGCACCTTTCCTATGTGATCGGCTCGGGCGGCAAGGCGGCCGTCATCGATCCGCGCCGCGATTGCGAATGCTATGTCGAAATGGCGCGGGCAGAGGGCCTGGAGATTACCCATATCTTCGAAACGCACCGCAATGAGGACCTGGTATCGGGCGCGGCGGTTCTGAAAGAATTGACGGGCGCGCGCGTTCTGCATGGTCCCAACGCTGCCTCGAAAGTCGAATATGCCGAGACTGCGCACGAGGGCGATGAATTTGAAATCGGCCAGTTGAAGATCAGCGTGCTGGAAAAGCCGGGGCACACCGACGATCACCTCGCATTCGTGCTGCACGACACCGCCTATCCCGATGGTCCGGTCGGCGTGTTCACCGGAGACGCGCTGTTCGTCGGCGATGTTGGTCGCACAGACTTTTATCCCGATCGCAAGCGCGAAGTTGCAGGGCTTCTCTACGACTCCCTCGAAAAGATCCTCGCGCTCGGCGATCAGGTTATCCTCTATCCCGCACACGGGGCCGGCTCGGTATGCGGGTCGGGCATGGCTGAACGCGAATTCTCGACCCTCGGGCACGAGCGTGCGAACAATCCGCGCCTGCAGTTCGAAAGCCGCGATGCCTTCATCGATTTCAAGGTGGAAGAGAACCACTATCAGCCGCCCTATTTCCGGCTGATGGAGCGTCTGAACCTGGAGGGCGGCGATGCTGCGCCTCGTGTCATGCGCCCCAAGCGACTATCGCTGTCGGACTTGGTCGACATGGGCGTCGATCACCTTGTCGATGTGCGCGAGCCGCTCGCCTTTGCAGCGGGGCATCTTCCCGGCTCCATGAACCTGCCGGTCGGGATGATCTCAGCTTTTGCAGGTTGGTTTATCAGCGAAGGGGAAAGCGTAGCTCTTGTCGCGTCAGACGAGGGCCAGCTCGCAGCCGCCATGACGCACCTCGTGCGGATCGCGCTCGACAATATCGCGGGCGGCTATGTCGGCGTGGTCCCTGCCGCTGCACAGGGTAAGGCCATGCGGACCATCCCGATGATCGGCACCGAGGAAATCGAGCGCAAGCTTCAGAGCGGCGAAGACGGCTGGACGCTGCTTGATGTGAGGGATGCCGAAGAACGCGCACAGGCCTCGATCGAAGGCTCGCAGCACATTTACGTCGGCGAGCTCAACGAGCGCTATCGCGACCTTGATCCGTCACAGCACTACACGTTGATGTGCGCCAGCGGCATGCGGGCAACGGTGGCAGCTGGCTGGCTTACAAGTCGCGGCTTCGAGAACCTCGATGTCTATCTGGGTTCCATGGGAGCATGGAAAGCGGCGCATGGCTAAACCGGACTAGGCGGCTTTTCCCAAGCTCCTGCACCCTGCGCGGGGATGCTCGGGATCCAGTTGTCGCAAGCTGGGCGTGGGCTTTCCCCATCCCGCTTGCGCCAAAAGGATCTACTCCGGTTTCGCCGTTTCCGCTTGCGCTTCGTATTGGAGAATCTCGTCCACCCTGCTGCGCGTATAGGCGTGATAGGTGGCCCGCGTTTCGGCATAGATGCGCTGAGCGATCGGCTTGCCCCACGCGGTGTCGTTGAGCGCGCTGAACAAGGGACTGACGAACTTGTTGCGTCCTACCCTGCCAAGGAAGCGCTCCGCCTGCGGGACGGCGGGATCGTATTCGTTGCGAAGCGCCGCCTTCAGCCACAGGAATAACACTTCATTGTTCTCGGCCTGCGATAGACCCAAGGTGGTGTCGAGAGCTGACAGCTGCTCGCTCGACAGTTCATCAGGAAGCTCTTCGAGGAAGCGTTGCTGCTCTGCCGCGGTCCAGCCACCCCAGACAGCGGCATCGGGCAAGGTGGAATCCTTGGCATAAGCAGCGACGGTGCCATCCACTTCGGCAAAGGCGCTGGCGTCGGGCTTCCAGGCGTTTTCGGGCAGTCCTGTGCCGTAAACCCATTCGTCCAACATCAAACGCTTTTCGAGGTCGGCATCGCCCGCGACCAGCTTTTCGCGCAGGTCGGCAAGGAACATCTCGGATGTCACCGGCTCGAAAGCGTGATTGTCGAACCACTGGGTCAACCAGTCATCGAACTTCTCGCGTCCGACCATGTTCTCGACCGTGCGAAGGAACACTGTGCCCTTGTCGTAGATTGCAAAACCCCTCGTATCGAAGGGGCTGATTTCGTCGGGCGAACGCATGGCCGTGGCGGGGTTGTCGGCACCGATGTCATCAATGCCGCCGACCAGACCCGCGTAGCTGAGGGCATATTCCTGCTCGGCGCGCGCCTTGCCGTAAACTTCCTCGACGATGCGGTTCTCGATGTAGGAGGTGACGCCTTCGTTGAGCCATCCGTCGCGCCAGCTTGCATAGGTGGTCAGATTGCCCGACCAGCTGTGCGCCAGTTCATGCGCGACCAATCCGTTGTTCGAGCGATCGCCCGCAATGAATGTCGGGGTGAGAAAGGTCATCACCGGGTTTTCCATGCCGCCATAGGGAAACGCCGGTGGCAGGACGATCATGTCATACCGGCCCCAGCGATAGTCACCGAACAGGGCAATCCCCGCGTCGATCATCTCCTCGGTATCGCCCACTTCCTGCGCGGCCGCTTCGATGGTTTCAGGTTCCGCCCAGACACCCGAGCGCGAGCCGAGCTCGCGAAACTCGATATTGCCCGCTGCAATGGCGATCAAATACGGCGGGACCGGGTGGTTCATCTCGAAGCGGAAGTCGCGGCGGTTGCCGTCCACCGCTTCGGGGTCGCCTTGAACCACGCCGCTCATGACCACATTGAGCGGCTCGGGGGCGGAAACGGTCGCTTCCCAGGTCTGACGGATACCGGGGCTGTCCTGTGTGGGAATCCAGGTGCGGTTGTTGATTGCCTGCCCCTGGCTGAAGAGGAAGGGATGCTCGCCTCCCGCTGTCTGCTCGGGGCTCAACCACTGCAAGGCCTCCGCCTCCGGAGCGGACAGATATTCAACCGCGATGCGGTGTGTCGCGGCAAGCTCGCCCTCTGCCAGTCCGGCCGGACGTTCCAGCTTTTGAGCCGGAAGCTGGATGGTCAGGGGCTCGCCCTTTCCTTCGACTGTCTCGCCCAGATTGAACTCCAGCGCATTGCCGGCCTCATCGGTGACTGCCGAGATTCGCAGGCCGTTGGAGTCGAGTACGATTTCGTTCGCCCCCTCGGTTGCCAGCACATCGAGAATGGCCGTGCCGCCAATAGACTTGGCATCGAAGTCCATCACGAGGTCGAGATCGAGATGAGTGACGCGCGCCTCTTGCGGCTTCGCAAAGGTCTGATCGTCAAATGCCTGCTCGCTTGTCAGGATTGGCGCGATCTTGGCGCGCTCGGTCGTGTCCTGAGAGGTCAGGCTGCCGCAGGCGGCCAGAAGAAACAGAGACGGTAGGACAAGAAACGAAACGTAAGCGCGCATTGGGAAATCCTGAAAAGTACGAACCGCAGGGGTGCGTCGCATAATTCGCGACCGCGTGCCAGCCGGTATGCAGACAAATTCCCCTTCCGGCAGGGGTTTCGCAATGCGTGAGCGCGCTTTGGGGCGTTTGGAGGGAGCAGGCAGGGAGTAGCCGAGCCGGATTGCCGCTATTCCTGCTCCGCTTCGGCTTCCAGAACCGCTACCATCGGGCTTGTGCGCGGCAATCCGCGGAAGGCCTGCTGGTCTCCGGCTTCGACCGGCTCGGCAACCAGAAGTCGCCAGATGCCAAAGCCGCCGCCGATGGCAGCCAGCGCGCCGAGGAGGATGAAAAGACCGGGCGCGCCGAAGGCCGTCATGCTGAGCGATGCCAGTATCGGCCCCGATACGGCGCCTGCGGAATAGGCAAGCACCAGTCCCGAACTTGCCCCAAGCCGCTCCTCTTCTGCGAGGTGATCGTTCGAGTGCGCGACGCACAGGGGGTAGAGCGCAAAGGCAAACCCGCCGAACAATGCGCCCAGTGCGAACAAGGCAATGCGGGGGAGCGGCGCAAACGCCATGGCGGCACAGATCGCGATCACCGCGAGAAAGCAGAAAATGATCACACGGCGCCGGTCGAACCTGTCCGACAACAGGCCGAGCGGGGTCTGCAATGCCACTCCGCCAGCGATGACGCAGGACGTAAACAGCGCGACTTGTGACAGGCTCATTCCCAGCCGCTGCACATAGACCGAACCGAGCGCATAGAAGGCGCCGAGCATGGTACCGTTGAGAATGACCCCGGCGATGCCGAGCGGGGATGCGTCATAGAGACGCCGCAGCGAGAAAGGCACGATCGTCTCCACCTGCGGCTGGTCGAGGCGGGTGAGCAGCACCGGAAGCAGCGCGAGCGACAGAATGATGGCTGACAGCATGAAAGGCAGATCGGGCTGGTTCTGCCCGATGTTGAGCAGGAATTGCCCGGCCGCCTGTCCGCCGTAGAGGCAGACCATATAGGCTGCGAGGATCATGCTGCGCGATTGCGGTGCGGCCTGCCGGTTGAGCCAGCTTTCGAGGCAGACGAACACGCCGGCCATCGCGACCCCGTCGATAAAACGCAGGGCGCTCCACAAGATCGGATCGCGCAGCAGCGCATAGGCAAGCCCGCTCGCCGAGAATACGGTGACGCAGGCGGCAAAGGCGCGAATGTGGCCGATACGCCCGATCAATGCAGGAACGCGCAGCGAACCCGCCATCAACCCTGCAAAATAGGCCGTCCCGACCACGCCGATGGTGACAGCGCTCGCGCCCGCCAGCTCCAGTCGAACCGCAATCAGCGTGGACAGGAATCCGCTCCCCGCCATCAGCATGAAGATGGCGATCAGAAGCGTTCTGACAGAAAGCAAAGGACCGAGCATATCGAGCCCGCCTATCGCCGCCCGCAGGGCCTATGTCGATATCAATTTGCGGCGAAATGGACCGCGATCAGGCCAGGGGGCCGAGCGCCTTGCGCAATTCGCCGAGCCACGGTTCGAACGGCTTCCACGCGCCTTGCCCCTTGCGGTTGATCGGCTCGCGCACCTGCTCGGATGACGCGGTGCGAACCGCGCGCGTCGTCTGGTGAAAGGCGAGACATTGCTCCTCGAAAGGCACTTCGAGGAAATCGAGCATCCGCCGCGTCTGGCCTTCGAGATCGTCGAGCACATCCTCGTGCTGCACTCGCAGCACCTTGCCGGGCAGGGCCGTGTCCCAATGTTCCATCAGATCGACGTAGTCGGCGTAATACCGGCCCACTTCGGTCAATCCGTAAGTGAACTCCTGCCCCTCGGCGAACAGCTGTTTGAAGCCGGAAAAGCAGCAATCCATCGGCGCACGGCGGGCATCGATGATCTTCGCATTGGGCAGGATAAGGTGGATCAGCCCGATGTGGCGGAAATTGTTGGGCATCTTGTCGATGAAGAACGGCGCGCCCTGACGGTGGACGCGGGTGCTTTCGATGAAGTCCTCACCGAATTTGGCGAGTTGTTCCGCCGTCAGATCATGCAGGTTGGCAGGGTAAAGCGATTGCCCGGCCCTGCGCCCGCGCAGGCGGTGGGCGAGCGCGAGTATGTTGGGCAGCTCGAGCGTCCCGTCGATCTGCGAATGGCTGGCGAGAATCTGTTCGAGCAGCGTCGAGCCTGCGCGTGGCAAGCCGAGAATGAAGATCGGATCGGGAGCGGGGTGGCCTGCGCCTGCGTGCTTTGCGAAAAGCTCCTGCGTGCAAGCCTCGCGCTGCCTGGCCAGCTCGGCGCTCATCGTATCGGCGCTGTAGCGGGTCTGTGCGCGTTTGAGCGCATTGCCCTCGTCATAGAAGCCAAAGCTGGCTTCGTAGTCACCCTCATCCTCCAGCGCCTTTGCGAGCGCGAAATTGAGGTGGACGCGGTCCATGAAGGCAAGGTCGGGCCGTTCGACCTGTTCGCGCATGGCCGCGATCTCGGCATCGCTGAAACGGTAGGTCTTGAGGTTGGCGAGTGCATACCATGCGTCGCCATGGTCGGGCTTCGACGCGACCGCGCTGCGGTAGCTGTCCTCTGCCTCTGCCCGATCACCCTTGGTCTTGAGCGCGTGCCCGCGACTGGTGAGACTGGCAGGGTCGCCCGGAATTTTTTCGAGCACGGTATCGAACAGGTCGAGCGCGCGGTCGAACTCGCCGGTCTGGATGCATTCGATCGCGAGCCGCGACTGGAATACCGGGCTTGCCGGATCGCGGCTGTAGAGCGCCTCGGCCTGCTCGCGGGCGGCCTCGAATTTCTGGCGACGGCGCAGCACATCGATGTAGTCGAGCCTGATCTGAAGGTCGTCAGGTGCAAACTGCACGGCACTTTCGAGCAGGAATTCGGCGTCTTCGAGCACACCCAGCTCGATCCCGATCCGCGCGAGAAGCCGCATGCCTTCGACGTCGCGGGGGTTCTGGCGCAGATAGGCGCGGCAGATTTCCTCGGCGCGTAAGAGGCGCCCTTCGGCAAGGTGATTGGTCACCGCCAGCAATTCGCGCGGGAGACGGCTCAGGCGCTCGTGCTGCGCCCTTGCGGCTTGCGCTTCGCCGCCGCGCCCTGCCGCCGTCAGCAGCCGTGCCTGCTCGCGCCAGCTTGCCTCAAGCGCGGGGTTGAAACGGACCGCTCGCGAGAAAGCGGCAAGCGCCGCCGCACTATCGCCACTCGCCAGCGCGAGATGCCCTTCTTCCTGCCATGCACGGCCATATTCGGGCATGGCGGCGTGCAGCGCGGCAAGATGCTGTGCGGCCTCGTCGTAACGCTTAAGATAGCGCGCCGCGACCGCCGCCATATAGAGAGCCTCACCGTCGTCGGGCGTGTCCGCCAGCAGCGCGCGCGCCATCGCAAGGCCTGCTTCGAACTGGCCTGCCTGCAAGGCTTTCTGGATCTCTGCGCGCTGGCTTTCGGCTTCGCTCATTCTTGCGTCCCTAACCGCAAAGCGGCGGGAAAGGCCACCGCCCATCCCGCCGCCTCGTGTTTTTGCGACTGGTATCGATCAGTAATCGAACGACACACGCATCCCTACCGTCATGGGGCGATTGACCACGATCCGTGCGCGGTCGTTGACGAAGTTGCCCGAAATCTGCGCGCGCTCGTCGAACAGATTGTCGCCGAAGATTTCAAAGCTCCAGTCATCCTTCTCGACCCCGACTGCGAGATCGACAACTGTGTAGCTGTCGAGCTCGAGCTTGTTGATCTCGATGATGTCGGTGAACTTCGATGCCGAGTAAGTGACCTGCGGCTGGATATAGGCGCTCATCGTGCTGTTCAGATCGAACTCGTAACGCACGCGGAAGTTGCCCTGGAAGCTCGGTGCGAAGGCCAGCTCCGAACCTGCCACCACGTCATTGGTCGGGGTGAGCACGTCGGTGATCTCTGTATCGAGGATCGAGAACGCGCCCGCGACCGTCAGGCCCGGCACGGCATAGGGTGCCAGCGTGAAGTCCGCTTCCAGACCATAGATCTCTGCATTGGCCGCGTTGTCCGAGAAGAACAGGTTGGTGATGCTGGGATCGAAAATGGTGGTCTGCAGGTTGGAAATGTCGACATAAAAGGCGCTGCCGTTGAGGCGCAGCTGTCCTTCGATGAGGTCCATCTTCCAGCCCAGCTCGTAGTTCTTCACCTCGTCGGTTTCGAGCTCGAACGGGACGTTGAAGCCGGCACCGTTCGAAGCACCACCCGGACGGTTAAGCAGGCCGGGACGGAAACCTTCCGAATAGGTCGCGTAGAACAGCAGATCGGGGGTCGGCGTCAGCGTGACGGTGCCCTTGAAGATCGTGCCGCTCGTCTCGGCAACGTCAGGTGCGCGGATGGCGTTGAACACCAGCTGCGCCTGCGAGGCGGAAAGGCCTGCGTTCTGGATGTCCTGCAGGCTGTCGTTCAGATCAAAGGTCTGACGCAGCGCGGCGTTGCAGGATCCGATGAAGGTGAACTGCCCGTCGCCGTTATACAGGTCGGAAATGTCGGTGCCGAATGCGTTGGCATCCTGCGCCGCGCCGGAGTTACAGAAAGAGCCGTTGGCGCTGCCTTCCAGATCAACTTCGATATCGTAGTAACGCGCGCCGAAGGTGACCGTCAGGAGGTCGGGCACAACGTCGAAGCTGGCTTCGCCGAAGATGCCGAACTGCTCGTCGGTGCGCAGCACGTCGTTACGGAAGATCGTGTCAGCCGGGAACGGGCCGGGATCGGAGATGAAGCCGGTGGTCTGCGGGAAGTTGGGCGCAAACGGGCCAAACGGTGCAGCGGCGACATTGCCCGGATAGGCGAAGTCGTTGCGTTCCTGCAGCTCGAGGTCCGAATAGAACCCGCCTGCGGTCACGCGGAAGCGCCAGTCGTCAGGCGTGCTGAAGCGCAGTTCCTGCGTGAACACCTGCGTCTCGCTGTCCGAAGTGACATAGAGGTTCGGGGCCTGGCAGGTCCCGCTCGGGTCAGCGGCACCGGGGTAGCTCACCGAACCGTCGCAGATGTAATAGGGCAGATATTGACCCACGAAGAGGTAGTCGGTGTAATCGACCCGCTGGTTCGCCTCACGCTCGGTATAGGCGCCGGTGTAGACCACATCGAGCATCGCGAGACGCCCTTCGACGGTCCAGCTGGTGTTCGAGAAATCATCTTCGAGACGGTCCTGCTCGAAGCGTTCGATAGCAAGGTCATCGCCGCCCGGAAGCGTGGGGTCGGAGAAGAACACGCCGTCGGTTTCGAGGCTCTGGCGCGAATGCGCGACGGTGATGGTCCAGTCGGGAGTTACTTCCCAGAGCGCGCTGACGCGGAAGCCCGAATATTGCGTGTCGTTGAAGTCTTCCTGCGCAATGCCGGCATTGTCGGCAGCGATGAAGTTCACATTGCTAAGGTCGGCAGTCGACTGGAATCCGGCGCGGCCCGGGCTGACCGGAACGCCGTTCGAACGCACGGTTCCTGCCGGACGGAAGCGCGCGCTTTCGCTGAGGTCGCGCGTGCCCTGCACATTGTCGATGTAGCCGCCCTGATCGTCGAGGAAGACGACGCCGCGCAGTGCGAAGGTGTCGGTTACAGGGACGTTCAGCATTGCTTCGGCCTGATAGCTGCTTTCACCGTTCTTGGTGAAAGAGACACCCGCCGAGAAACCGGCCTCAAAACCGCTGGGATCGGGCTTGTTGGTGATGAGGCGCACCACACCGGCTTGCGAGCTGGCGCCGAACAGCGTGCCCTGCGGACCCGACAGCACTTCGATCCGCTCAAGGTCGGCGGCGTAAACGTCAAGGTTGCGGCCCGGCTGCGAAAGCGGCTGCTCGTCGAGGTAGAGCGCCACGTTCGGTGCGAGACCCGCGACACCAGCGGTCGTCAGGTTCGGCGTGGTCGAAGCAAGGCCGCGAATGTAGATCGTGCTCTGCCCGGGGCCCGTACCGCCCGCGGTCACGGTGGGGAGCTGTTCGAGGTAATCTTCGAACGTGTCGATGTTGAGCTGATCGAGCTGTTCGGAGCCGATCGCGTTCACCGAAATCGGCACGTCCTGCAGGTCTTCGCTGCGCTTTTGCGCGGTGACGACGATGGTGGGGACGCCGCCCTGACGCTCCGCCGCCGGAGCGGGTTGGGTCTGGTCCTGTGCGGCGGCAGGCGTGGCAATTGCAACCGCAAGCGCGCCAATCGACGCGCCAGCTACTATGTTCTTCATTTCAAGCCCCTCTTGAATTCCGGGATTTCGGGCGATGCAGGAACGCATCAGCGCCAATAGGTGCGCGCAGTCCAGAGTGGTGCACGCGTGCGTGCGCCGCCTATCAACCCGAAAGCCGACTGACCACCGGACTCCGGCAATAATTCAGGAAAGAATCCAATGTTGTTGTATAATAACAACATTGAAATTCACGAGAGTGATATTCAAGTTACTGAGCGGTAATTGTGAAAGGTCAAGCGCCAATTCATCAATCTTCACTTAATCTATTATTAAGAACAGATTATTTAAATAAAGAATAGAACAGAAAATATAAATCTGTTGGGGTTCCGCTTGGTGTTCTCGGTCAAGTCCTCATCTACCCGATACTTCGCCGTCCCATTGCTCGCAGGCTTCGGCGGTCGTCGGCACTCCGTGTCGTTTCCGGATGAGATCGAAGACGACGGCCTTGATGATCGCCACGCACATGGCGACGACCACGATGGAGAACGGCAGCGCGCCGATGATCATGGTGATGCGGATCGCCTCGATCCCGCCGAGGATCAGCATCGAGCCGACCATGAACGCCAGCGCGGCACCCCAGAACAGGATGTGGTAGCGGCGCGCGCCTTCGTCATCGCCTGCTCCGTTGATGGTGTTGACGATCAGGATCGCGCTATCGGCAGAGGTGATGAGATAGGTCATCAGCAGCACCACCACGAGGCTCGACACGACAAACGCCATTTCGGGCGTCAGCAGCACCGCTAGCGTTGCGTAGAGCTGGTCCGATATGCCCGCATCGAGGATGCGCCCGCCGGCTTCACCCGACAACTCCAGCTCGATCGCCGTCCCCCCTGCGAGCACCATCCACAAGAAGCACATCAGAGAGGGAACCAGCGCTACGCCGAGGATGTATTCGCGGATTGTTCGGCCTCGCGAAATGCGTGCGATGAACATGCCGACAAAGGGCGCAAAGGCGATCCACCAGGCCCAATAGAACACCGACCAGTCGAGCTGCCATTGCACCAGCGCATCGCCCGATGCGCTGCCGTCGCTCGAAAACAGGGTCAGCGAATTGGCCGGGAGCGTGCGCAGATAATCCCAGATGCCGTAGCCGAGCAACTCGAGCGCATAGAGGCCCGATCCGGCTACCGCGAACAGCAGCAGCAGCGCGAAGGACAGGCCCATGTTGAGGTTGGAGAGCCACTTGATCCCGCGCCCCACACCCGAAAGCGCGCTCAAAGTCGATGCGCCGACCAGCACCAGCAGCGAGATGATGATTGCGGCGGCCGAGGAGGTCATGCCGCTGCCGTCGGTGCTTTCGACCATCAGCCAGTCGCCGAACCCTACTCGGTAAAGCCCCGCGACAAATTGCTGCACTCCGAGGCCCATCGTCACCGCTACACCCAGAATGGTGGCGACCACTGCGACGATATCGACCAGATGTCCCGCAGCGCCGGACATGCGCCCGCCGAAGAGGGGGACGAGGCTGGAACGGATGGTCAGTGGCAGCCCCCGGCGATGCGAAACATAGCCGATTGCCAGACCCACCAGCGCATAGGTGCACCACGCCCCGAAACCCCAATGCAGGAAGGTCCACATATAGGCCGGGCGCACCGCTTCGCGCGATGCACTCTCGACAGTGCCGCGGATGATGTCCGGATTGTTGACGAAGTGGGCGAGCGGCTCGCCGGTGGAATAGGTCAGCATACCAATGCCGATTCCCGCTCCGAACAGCATGGAAAACCACGAGAACCGCGAGAATTCGGGTTTCTCGTCCGGCGCTCCGATCCGCAAGGAACCCGATTGCGGAACCAGCGCGAGGACCGCGCACACAATGATCAAGGCCGCGACGAGATAGACATACCATCCGCTGAAAGCCGAAATGATCGTCGAATTGGCGACCTGCAAGGTCTCCATCGCACTCACGGGGAAGAAGATCGCCCACATGATGATCAGCGAGACGATAACCTTGCCGGGGATCGTGACCTCCCGGCTGAAGCCATCGTAGAAACCGCGATCATGGGTGTTGATGGGCAGATCGACTACGGGAGGATCAATGGGCGGTGCGGCCTGTTCAGGCGAAGTAGGATTGCTGATTGGTCTTCCCGTGGGTTGTTCTGGTTATGTCGCGAGCTCGAGGCCTGAACCTCTTCGGGCATGAGCATAGGGAGTGGCACAAAGGATGCAAACGCGCAGGATAGAAACGAGCAGGATGCAAGTGCGACGCGATCAGCGCTTGACGGAATGTCTTCCCGTGTGCGGGTCCAGCCAACCGCCATTGTAGGCGTTTCTTCGTAGGCCTGTCCTGAGCCGCATTTAAATCCGGACCGCTAACGAACCTGCCACGAACGGGGTCGGTTCGTGTCCAGCCCCGTCTTTCGCCGATCTTACAAAGCGACAGGATAGGGTATGGCCACCGGATATCAGAATACGCCCGGACTTGGCGGCTGGTTGACCAATAGGTCAATCGACCAGCGGCTTGGTATTCAAGCGACTGCCTCGATTGTTCTCAGTCTGGTTCTGGTTGCCATCCTTGCAGGCACGTTCTTCCTGCGCTCGCAAATGCAGGATCAGGACAATGTATTTTCGGACAGGGCCTTGCATTCGGCCTTGCTCGAAAAGGATTTCGCCTCGCTCGAGCGCGATGCCTTTCGCTATGCGCTGAGAGCGGATGCGGAAAACCGCGAGGCATTCGAAAGTAATGTGACCGATATGCGCCAGGCGATATCGGACATGCGCGAGCGGCTCGACGAAGCGGACGCCGCGATGATCGATCAGGTTGCCGCGCTCAACGAAACCTATGTCGAAACCGTCATGTCCGAAGTGTCGGCGGGAAGCGCCGACGCCGTCGGGACAGCTCGTATTTCAGAGGCTGGCGACAAGGTCGATACCGCTATCGAGGCCATTCGTGACCCGTCTATCGCTGCGGCAGAAGAGCATGCGGCAGCGCAGGCGTCATTCTCTTCCATTGTCGTCTGGATCACCATTGCGCTTGCGCTGTTGGTAGGGATTATCTCCTTCGTTCTGGCGCGTGCCATCCGCAATGCGATCGCAAACGAACTTGGCACGATTTCCGGCGCGATCAGCCGGATCCTCAAAGGCGATCTCGACGTCACTATCGAGCATGCCGACCGCAATGACGACGTCGGCGAACTGGCGCGGGCGGCGGTGCAATTGCGCGACACCACCAGTCTGAAACGTCAGGCGGATGCCGATATGAGCGAAATGGCAGAGCGAGTGGGCGCATGTCTGCAACGCATGTCGCGCGGAGACCTGACCGCCGAACTGGGCGAGTTGAGCGAAAGCTATGCGGGGCTGCGCAACGACCTCAACACCACTATGCATCAATTGCACGATACGCTGCTCGGCGTTGCGCAAAGCGCGAATACGATCCGTGTCGGCACCACCGAGATCCGGCAGGCATCCGACGATCTTGCCTCCCGCACCGAAAGCCATGCCTCGGAACTGGCGCGGACGACCGAGGCGGTGAACCAGATTTCGGAAATGCTGTCGGAAACCGCCAGCGGTGCGGCACAGGCGCGCAAGGACGTTTCCGATGCGATGGAAGAAGCCAAGCGCGGCGGCGAAGTCATAGCCGGAGCCGTTGCAGCGATGGGCGAGATCGAGGGATCGACCGCCCAGATCGAAGAGATCATTTCGATGATCGACAACATCGCCTTCCAGACCAATCTGCTCGCGCTCAACGCGGGCGTCGAGGCGGCGCGTGCTGGCGCTTCGGGTAGCGGCTTTGCGGTCGTTGCCAATGAAGTGCGCGCGCTCGCCCAGCGCTCTGCCGAAGCGGCAAAAGACATCAAGACCTTGATCGAGCGCAGTTCGAACCAGGTGTCCGAAGGTGCGGGTATGGTTCGCAAGACCGGCGATATGTTCGAACGGATCATCGCTAAGATCGAAGTCACGACATCGGTGGTCGAAACGATCAGCTCCAAGGCGCAGGAGCAGGTCGTCAATATTCAGGACACGAACAAAGCCATGCGCAACATGGACACCGTGACCCAGCAAAACGCTGCGATGGTCGAGGAAAGCAATGCGGCTGCACACAATCTGGCAACCGAGGCGGACAAGCTGGCGGCCGTGGTGTCGGGCTTCGTGCTCGATCGGGGCAGTGCGACGCCTGCGATGAAGCTCGTCTCCGCGACGCCGAGTCTCGAAGGCCCGGAAGTTCCTTCGCGCGTCTCTTCGCATAGCTCCCCGGTCGCGATGACAGAGGGCAATCTTGCCCTGCAGTCGGACGACTGGAGCGAATTTTAAGCCATCGAATTCCGGCGCGAATCCGAAATTCCGCGCCGGTGAAACGAACCGAGAGAGCCGAGGTAAATCATGAAGAAGCACGCATTTTTCGCGGCGCTGGCCGGAACCGCCATGACCATTGTCGTTACACCTGCAGCAGCGCAAGAGGGTGGCCCGCCGACTTTGCAGGATGCCATCGGGTCCGATGATTTCACCATCAGCGCGAGCGTGCGCACCCGCTATGAATCCTACGAAAACCCGTTCCGCAGCAGCGGGGCGGAGGCGGCCGATCTGCTCAGCTTTCGCACTATCGTGCAGGCCGAATACGATGCCGGACCGATCCGTATCGGAGGCCAGCTTCAGGATGCCCGCGCCTATTGGGCCGACACCGGCACTCCGCTTTCGACCGCCGATGTCAACGCGCTCGAACTGGTCGAGGCCTATGTGACTGCCGAATTGGGTGAGGCCTTGGGCAGCGGCTCGACGACCGAGGTGACGGCGGGGCGTTTCCTGCTCGGTCTGGGTTCAAAACGACTTGCGGCCAGCCCGGGCTTTCGCAACACGGCCAATGGCTTCACCGGCTTGCGGCTCGATTGGTCGCACGCCGAGCGGGGGCAGTCGCTCACCGCCTTCTACACGCTTTCGCAGCAGCGGCTTCCTTCGGACCGCGCAAGCCTGCTTGCCAATGATGTCGAATGGGACCGCGAGTCCGATGATCTGCGCTTCTGGGGCGGCATTTTCTCTACCCCGCTGGCCGATACCGGCACGAAGCTTGAACTCTACGGCTACGGTCTCGACGAAGATGACCGCGCCGATCGCGCGACGCGTAACCGGCATCTTCTGACGCTGGGCTCACGCCTTTATGCGCCGAGCGCCAGGGGCAAAGTCGATTTCGAAGTGGAGGGGGCCTACCAGACCGGGACGATCCGCGCTTCGACCGCAGCGGCCGCGCCCAAGCTGGATGTCTCGGCCTACACGATGGTTGCGGAGATCGGCTACACCTTCGATCATCGCGCGAAACCGCGCCTTTCGCTGTTCGGCGACATTGCCAGCGGAGATGATCCCGCGAGCGCCAGCTTCAACAGGTTTGATACGCTGTTCGGTATCAGGCGCGGAGAGTGGGGGCCGTCATCCTCGCTCTACGGACCGCTCAGCCGCAACAACATTCGCGACTTCGGCCTGCGCTTCGAAATCAAGCCGTCGAAGCGCGTCGATGCCTTTCTCGCCGCGCGCGCCGCATGGCTGGACGAGCCGACCGATAGCTTTGCCAAGACGGGCATCAGGGATGCGACGGGGCAGAGCGGACGGCAGGCCGGCGAACAGATCGAGGCGCGGGTGCGCTATTGGGTCGTCCCCGACTTCATCCAGCTTGATGTCGGCGGAGCGGTGCTGGCAAAGGGCGAGTTCCTGCGTTCGGCACCCAATGTCAGCAACACGGGCGATACGCGCTATTTCTACGCAGACCTGTATTTCAAATTCTAGCTGCGACTGCCCCGGTCCCCGCCGATTTCGGGAGAGGCCATAGCATCTGTTTCGCATAGCGGTTAAAGCTGCGCGAATGGCCGACACCCGCCCGACATATGAGCTATCAGCGCCTTCGATTGCGCCCTATGTCCAGCCGCTTTGGCCGGGCGCGCTGGCAACGCCTTTCGAAACGCGCGACGAGCAAGGGCGCAGGCTCACTCTGGTCGATGATCACCTGTCGGGGCGGTTTCTCCTGCTCGTACTTCTGGGCGAACCATATGGCGAGGATGCAGCGGCATTGCTGCGTGAACTCGCCGCGCGCGAGGGGCAGTTCGATGCTCTCGACGCGACGCTCATCGCCGTTAGCGCGTCGAGCGATGCGAGGCGCAACACAGAGCTAAAGCGGGCGACGGGCTTCGCCTGGCCGATCGCCTGCGATCCTTCGGGCGGACTGTTTGCCTCATACGGTCTGCACAAGGGTACCGACAAAGCCAACCGGCTGGTCTTGCTGACGCCCTTGCGGCAGGTTCGCGCATATTTCGATGTCGATCAGGATGCAGGCGCAACGCTGGGAACGATTATGGAATTGATGGAAAATAGCGCGGCGGCGGCAGACGAAATGCGCTGGAGCCCGCCGCATGCACCGGTGCTGATCGTGCCCAACGTCCTGTCGCCCGAAGAATGCGGCAAGCTGGTTGAATCGGTCGAGAGCGAAACCCCCTTCATGGTGCGGCGTCCGCAACCCGGTGAGATCGCGGGGAACTACAAGATTCCGGTCTATGAATATGACCGGCAAGACCGGGTCGATCTGATTATCAAGGACCCGAACACGCTGGCCTTCCTCGACGAGCGGATTTTTACGCGCGTGACGCCGATGATCAAAAAGGCCTTCGCCTTCGACGTGACCCGGCGCGAAGACCTTCACATTGCGCGCTATGTCGGCAAGCGCGAAGGCTACGAGATCGGCCATCGCGACAATACGAGCCCCGCGGGCGCGCATCGCCGCTTTGCGCTTTCGATGAGTCTCAACGAAGATTACGAGGGCGGCGGGGTCGCGTTCAAGGAATTCAGTCCCAAGGGCTACCGCGTGCCGGCCGGCACAGCGATGGTGTTCTCTTCCTCGCTTTTGCACGAGGTGCAGGAAACAACAGCCGGAGTACGATACAATCTGATCTCGCACCTGTTCAGCTAGGAAATTCCAGAAGACGGCTCGCGAGTTGCCTTTTCTTTCGTAAAAGGCCTGAGAGAATGCACTGAAGGGTGCATTTACACATATAAAAATATCTTTATATGATGGTCGCACGATGGTGATCGACGCGATCTTCAAGGCCTTGGCCGACCCTACGCGGCTGCGCACGATGCGGCTGCTATCGGCTATGGAATTGGCGGTCGGCGAATTGGCGCAGGTGCTGGGGCAAAGCCAGCCGCGCGTTTCGCGCCATGTCGGCATATTGTGCGATGCAGGGCTGGCCGAGCGGCGGCGCGAAGGCAGCTGGGTCTTCCTGCGGGCCGCGACCTCGGGCGAGGAGGGCGATCCTGTTCTCGCCGCGCTCGACCGCTTGCTCGCGATTGCCGAGGCCGAGAACCCCGATTTCGCGGCCCAGTGCCATGACGATCGCCGCAAGCTCGCCGCCATTCGCACATCGCGAGAGAGCAATGCGGAAGATTATTTCGCCCGCCACGCAGGCGAATGGGACGAATTGCGCGCGCTTCATACGCCCGACGCGCAGGTCGAGGAACAACTCAGCGCCGCGCTGAAAACCGCGCCGCTGGGTGCAGTGCTCGATATCGGCACCGGTACGGGCCGTATGGCAGAACTGTTTGCTGAAGATGCGGAAAGGATCGTTGCGCTCGACAAGAACCTCGAAATGCTGCGCGTTGCCCGAGCCAAGCTGCAACATCTGCCTGCCGCACAGATCGAACTGGTGCAGGGCGACTTTGCCGATCTGCCGTTCGCGGCGGCGAGTTTCGACACGGTGCTGCTCCATCAGGTGCTGCATTTCGCGCAGGACCCCGCGCTTCCACTGGCCGAAGCGGCGCGCGTGACGCGCCCCGGCGGACGCATTGCGATCGTGGATTTTGCTGCACATGCCAAAGAGGAATTGCGCGACCGCCACCAGCATGCGCGCCTCGGCTTTACCGACCAGCAAATGCGCGACCTGCTGCGCGCGTCAGGCTTCACCCCGTCTGACCCCATCGCGCTCGAAGGCGCGGAGCTGGTGGTCAAAATCTGGCTCGGCACCCGCCGCAAACTGCCTGCCTCCGATATTTCCACACCCCGCAAAGAAGCAATTTCATGACCCCGACTCTCGACCAGCTCCACGAAGCGCGCACCGCGCTCGAAGCGCCGCTGTTTTCGGACCTGCCCGGCGATATCGATATCAGTTTCGAATTCTTCCCGCCCAAGACCGAGAAGATGGCCGAAACGCTGTGGGACAGTGTCGCGACGCTCGGTCCGCTGGGGCCGCGTTTCGTGTCGGTGACCTATGGCGCCGGCGGCACAACCCGCGAACGCACGCATGAGCAGGTGGTGCGCATCCAGAACGAGGCGGGCATTCCCGCGGCCGCGCACCTCACATGCGTCAACGCGACCAAGGAAGAGGTGAACGAGGTCGCCCGCCACTATTGGGAAGAGGGTATCCGCCACATCGTTGCCCTGCGCGGCGATCCGCCCGAGGGGGCAAGCGCATACACGCCGCATCCCGGCGGTTACGAGAACGCCGCCGATCTGATCGCAGGGCTGAAAAAGGTCGCCGACTTCGAGATTTCGGTAGCGGCCTATCCCGAAGTGCATCCCGACAGCCCCGACGCGCAGGCTGACATCGAGAACCTCAAGGCGAAGTTCGACGCCGGCGCTGACCGCGCAATCACGCAATTCTTCTTCGACCCCGAATGCTTCTTTCGCTTCCGGGATGAGGCAGCGGCTGCAGGCATCGACGCGGAAATCGTGCCCGGCGTGATGCCGGTCATGAGCTTTGCGGCTGTCCAGCGCATGTCAGGCATGTGCGGCACGGCGATCCCTGCATGGATGGAGGGCCTGTTCGAAGGGCTCGACGAACGCCCCGCCGCTCGCCAGCTGGTGAGCGCGACCATTGCCGCCGAATTGTGCCGCAAGCTCTATGCGGGCGGTGTCCGGCAATTCCACTTCTACACGCTCAACCGCGCAGAGCTGAGCTATGCGATTTGCCACATGCTCGGCAAACGTCCGGCTGGAGATGCGAAATGAGCGCCGACAAGACCGCACGCGAGAGACTGCTCGCAGAAGCCGCCAGGCGCGTGCTGATTTCCGATGGTGCCTTCGGAACGCAGATCCAGAACCGCAAACTGTCCGAAGAGGATTACGCAGGCGATCTTGGGCTCAAGGCCGATCAGAAGGGCAATAACGATATCCTCGCGCTCACGCGTCCCGATGTGATCGAGGATATTACCCGCGCCTATCTCGATGCCGGTTCGGATGTCGTCTCGACCAACACTTTCTCCGCCAATCGCATCAGTCAGGCCGACTATGCGGCGGAAGATCAGGTGGCTGCGATCAATATCGCCTCGGGCCAGATCGCGCGCAGGCTTGCCGACGAATATGAGGCAAAGGACGGCCGTCCGCGCTTTGTTGCGGGCGCGATCGGTCCGACCAACAAGACGCTTTCGCTGTCGCCCGATGTCGAAGACCCCGGCTATCGCGAGATCGACTTCGACGAGCTGACTGCCGTCTACAAAGAGCAGGCTGCGGCGCTGATCGAAGGGGGGTGTGATTTCATCCTGATCGAGACCGTGTTCGACACCTTGAACGCGAAGGCCGGGATCATGTCGGTAAAGCAGCTTGAGGCGGAACTGGGCCGCGAGGTTCCGGTGATGATTTCGATGACGCTGACCGATCTTTCGGGCCGCAATCTGTCTGGCCATACGGTCGAGGCGTTCTGGTATGCCGTGCGTCACGCAAAGCCGGTGACCATAGGGCTCAATTGCAGCTTCGGTGCCGACCAGTTGCGCCCGCATGTGCAGAGCCTTAGCGCACAGGCCGATACGCTTTTGATGGCCTATCCCAACGCGGGCCTTCCCAACGAGCTGGGCGAGTATGACGAGATGCCGGAAACCACCGCCGCTCTCGTTCGCCAGTGGGCCGAGAATGGTCAGGCCAATATCCTCGGCGGCTGCTGCGGGTCATCGCCTGCACATATCAAGGCGATTGCCGAAGCGGTGCGCGGGCTGGAGCCGCGCAAGATCCCGACACCCGAAACCAAGATGCGGCTGGCTGGGCTAGAAGCCTTCACCGTCGCCGCCTAACCCGAAACCGTTCGTCTCGCGCCCTGATGACAGGGCGAACGGATAGAGAGAATTGCAAGTGTCCCAAGCCTCCACCGCCCGCTTCATCAATATCGGTGAACGCACCAATGTTACCGGCTCCGCGCGGTTCAAGAAGCTCGTCATGGAAGGCGATTATGCCACCGCAGTCGAGGTTGCGCGCCAGCAGGTCGAAAACGGCGCGCAGGTGATCGACGTCAATATGGACGAAGGGCTGCTCGACGCGGAACTCGCCATGACGACCTTTCTCAAGCTGATCGCCGCCGAGCCTGACATTGCCCGCGTTCCGGTGATGATCGACAGTTCCAAATGGGATGTGATCGAAGCCGGGCTGAAATGCGTCAGCGGCAAGCCGATCGTGAACTCGATCAGCATGAAAGAGGGCGAGGAGCCGTTTCTAGAACAGGCGCGCAAATGCATGGCCTATGGCGCGGCTGTGGTGGTGATGGCCTTCGACACGGTCGGGCAGGCTGACACGAAAGAGCGCAAGGTCGAAATCTGCAAGCGCGCCTACGACCTGCTCACCGGCATCGGCTTTCCGCCCGAGGACATTATTTTCGACCCCAATATCTTCGCGGTGGCGACGGGGATCGAAGAGCATGACCGCTACGGGCTCGATTTCATCGAGGCGGTGGCCGAGATCAAGCAGCAGTGCCCGCATGCCAAGACGAGCGGCGGGCTGTCGAACCTCTCCTTCTCCTTCCGCGGCAACGAGACCGTGCGCCGCGCGATGCATTCGGTATTCCTTTATCACGCGATCCCAGCAGGGCTCGACATGGCTATCGTCAATGCGGGCCAGCTCGATGTCTATGACACCATCGACCCCGCGCTGCGCGATGCCTGCGAGGATGTGATCCTCATGCGCAAGCCCGGCGCGACCGAGGCGCTGATCGACCTCGCCGAGAGCTATCGCGGCAAGTCGGTCGCGGATGAAAAGGCCGCCGAGGAATGGCGCGGCTGGGACGTCAAGCGCCGGCTCGAACACGCGCTGGTTAAAGGCATCGACGCGCATGTCGTGGCCGACACCGAAGAAGCGCGGCTTGCCATTGCCGAGGCCGGTGGCCGCCCGATCGAAGTAATCGAAGGCCCGCTGATGGACGGCATGAATGTCGTCGGCGACCTGTTCGGCAGCGGCAAGATGTTCCTGCCGCAAGTGGTGAAATCCGCGCGCGTCATGAAAAAGGCCGTCGCCCACCTCATTCCCTTCATCGAAGCGGAAAAGGAAGCGGGCGCCAAGGCCAAGGGCACCATCATCATGGCGACCGTGAAGGGCGACGTTCACGATATCGGCAAGAACATCGTCGGCGTGGTCCTGCAATGCAACGGCTATGAGGTGATCGACCTTGGCGTCATGGTGCCGTGGCAGGACATCCTCAAATCCGCGCGCGACAACAATGCCGATATGATCGGATTGTCGGGCCTCATCACGCCATCGCTCGATGAAATGGTGACCGTGGCCGAGGAAATGCAGCGCGCTGAGATGACCATGCCGCTGCTGATCGGCGGGGCGACCACCAGCAAGGTCCACACCGCGCTTCGGATCGACCCGAAATACGATGGTCCTGTCATCCACGTGCTCGACGCGAGCCGTGCGGTCGGCGTGGCGTCGAAACTGCTTTCGGATACACAGCGAGACGGCTTCGTTGCCGAGGTCGCCGGTGAATATGAACACGTACGCGCAGCACGCGAAGGCAAATCAGAAAAGCAATTGCTCACGCTCGAAGAAGCGCGGGCGAATTTCTATGACGCCTATCTCTCGGACAAGCCCGCCCCGCCTGCGCAGCCCGGGGTTCATGTGTTCGACGATTGGTCGCTCGCCGAACTGCGCGACTATATCGACTGGACCCCGTTCTTCCGCGCATGGGAATTGCATGGCACCTATCCCAAGATTCTCGATGACGAGGTGGTGGGCGAGAGTGCGCGCAGCCTCAAGGCCGATGCCGATGCGATGCTCGACAAAATCGTATCCGAGAAATGGCTGACCGCACGCGGTGTTGCGGGGCTTTGGCCCTGCGCGCGCGACGGGGACGATATCACCATTCACCGCGTAAACCGCGAGGAGCATGTCGTGCTCCCGATGCTGCGCCAGCAGATCAAGAAGAGCCGCGATCGCGCGAATATGTGCCTCGCCGATTTCATCGACCCCAATGGCGACTGGATCGGCGGCTTTGCGGTCGGCATCCACGGGATCGAGCCGCATTCTGCGCGCTTCCAGGCGGATAAGGACGATTATTCGGACATTCTCCTCAAAGCGCTGGCCGACCGTTTTGCCGAAGCCTTTGCCGAACGCCTGCACAAGCATGTGCGCACCGATCTGTGGGGCTATGCTCCGGGCGAACAGCTCACCAACGAAGCGCTGATCAAGGAAGAGTATCGCGGCATCCGGCCGGCTCCCGGTTATCCGGCATGTCCCGATCACTCGTTGAAGCCGATCCTGTTCGACTTGCTGGACGCCGAAGCGAACACCGGGCTGACCCTGACAGAAAGCTTTGCGATGTGGCCGACGGCTGCGGTGAGCGGGTTCTATTTCGGCCATCCCGAGTCGCAATATTTCGGTGTGGCGAAGATCGGACGCGATCAGCTGACCGACTATGCGCAGCGGCGCGGTGTGGACCTCGAAACCGCCGAAAGGTGGCTTCGGCCCAATTTGTGATTGCCGCTGCAGGCGATGCAACTTTAGTCGTGAGTTAACCAGTTATCGGCGCGCAGAGTGGGGTTTCCCGTGTCATGGACGGGTGAAATCCTCTTGCACGTTTCGCCGCAAAAACCTCTCAAATACGGGCTGATACGCGCAGCCGAGCAATTTTATTCCTCGACTCTGTCCGGTTCCCTACGTAGAACCCCCTAGCTAATAGTTTATATCGGTTAGGGATGCCCGTTAGGGCATGGGGGAATTAACGTGATGATCCGCTCTGCGGCGTTCGTACTGGCTTTGGCGGGTCTTGCTTCGGCAAGCCCGGCGCTTTCGCAAGATCTGGTGCACGAGCCGATCAGCCCCACTTTCGGCGGCAACCCGTTCAACTCGAACCACATTCTCGGCATCGCCAATGCCCAGAACAAGAACACCGATCCCAATGCGGTCAACCGCAACGATCAATCGAGCATTTTTGCGCGCCAACTTGAATCGCGTCTGCTTTCCGCGCTGTCGTCGCAGATCGTCGATGCGATCTTCGGTGAAAATCCGCAGGAGCAGGGGACGATCACTTTCGGTGGTCAGACCATCGAATTCTTCCGCGGACTCGACTCGGTCACGCTGATCATCCGTAACGATGAAACGGGCGAAGAAACCCGCATCGAAATCCCTCTGTTCATCGAGGTGAATTGATGCGTCTCGCCGCGAAACTTGGTTTGATTTCCGCGCTGGCGATGGGGCTCAGCGGGTGCATGAGTATCGGCCAGGATGGCCGTGACTTCCTGCCAGAAGACACCAGCCTCGCCTATTTTCCGAAGAAAACGCAGACGCAGAACCTGCTCAACCAGCTGCCTGCACCGCAGCGGCAGGTGGCGATCGCGGTCTACGGTTTTACCGACCAGACGGGTCAGTTCCGCCCGACCAACACCGGCCAGACGCTGTCGCGCGCCGTGACGCAGGGGGCGGGCTCGATCCTCGTAAAGGCCCTGCAGGACGCAGGCGAGCGCCAGTGGTTCACCGTGGTCGAGCGCGAGCGGCTCGATAACCTCCTCAAGGAACGCCAAATCATCAGCGAGATGCGCCGGCGTTATCTGGGTGAGCAGGAAACCGATCCCAATGCATTGCCCGCCCTGCTTTTTGCAGGCGTGCTGCTCGAAGGCGGGATCGTGGGTTACGACACCAACACTGTCACAGGCGGTGCGGGTGCGGCGTTCCTCGGCATCGGTGCGCGCACCGAATACCGTCAGGATACCGTCACCGTTTACCTGCGCGCCGTATCGGTTCGCACCGGCGAGGTGCTGACCAATGTGACCGCCTCCAAGACCATCGCCAGTCAAGCCTTCGGGGCCAACGCCTACCGCTTCGTCGCTTTCCGCGAATTGCTCGAAGCCGAGGTCGGAATCACTTCGAACGAACCCGATCAGGTGGCGCTTCAGCAGGCGATCGAAAAGGCTGTCTACGGGCTGGTGCTCGAAGGCGTCGATCTTGGTCTTTGGCGCTTTGCAGACATGGCGAGCGCCGAGGCGCTGATGAGCACTTACCGCGCAGAGCGCGACGGAATTTACGATGCGCGCGACGTGCAGAATGCGGTGCAACGCGCCGGTTCGCTGACCGCGCTCACCATCGTGGATGGAGATGACGAGGAGGACGAAGGTTCGTAGCCCCAACGGGCAGCGAACCTGCGAAATGTGCTGACACCGCAAAGGGCAGCACTCGGACAAGGGGTCGCTTTGAGAGGCGCACGCGGAATGGTTCCAGCAGTGCGCGGAGTTGACGCGCTGATTGGTGCGAGGGTCGATTGGCCCTTCAGTCAGTGCAGTTGGGAAAAGGGCGGCGATTATGAAGAAAGCATTGTATCTAGCGGTTTCCGGCATGGCGCTTGCTGCGAGTGCATCCGTATTCGCTCAGAACAACACCAGCATCATCACCCAGTCCGGCACCGGTCAAGCGATCGACGTCGACCAGACTGCGGGCTCAGGCAACACTTCGGACATTGACCAGAGTGGCGCGGACAATGAAGTCGATGTGACCCAGGCTGGTGCGGATAGCCTTTCTGATGTCACGCAGACCGGCAATGACGCGATCGCCACCGTCAGCCAGAGCGGTTCCGACCAGAGCTCAACCATCACCCAAAGTTCTGCTTACGCGGCCGTCGGGACGAACACCGCAGTGGCTGCGGTTTCGCAAGACGGTTCGGGCAACACCTCCGACGTCAATCAGTCGGGCGGTTTCGACACTTTCACCAATGCCGTCGGGCCGAACACCGGCTCGCCGGTTGCCAGCGTTGCTCAGAACGGCGCAGACAATATTGTCGATCTCGATCAAACCGGCAGTTCGAACTTCGCTTTCCTTAGCCAGATTGCCGACGCCAATACGATGACGGTGCTGCAGGACGGCACCAACACCGATACGCTCGCTTCGCAGACAGGAAATGGCAACACGCTGTTCGTAACCCAATCTGGTGTCTCGGCCGGCGGCGGAATCGCCTGGGTGAATTCGAGCCAGTCCGGCGAAGGCAATGGCGCAAACGTCGTGCAAACGGGCGGCGCGACCGGCATCTTCACGCAAGTCGTTACCCTTTCACAAAGCGGCGATGACAACACCGCGACATTTGCGCAGGGCGGCACGGACAACAGCGCCAATGTGAACCAGTCGAGCGACGGCAACTCGTCGGGCGTCACCCAGAACGGGAGCGGTTCCTTCGTTATCGTCGCACAGGACGGGCCCTTTGGCTTCGGTTCGTCGGTTGTAACCCAGAACGGCAGTGCCAATACGACAACCGTCAACCAGACGGGTTTCGATCTCCTGTCAGCGGACGCTGTCACCAATACCAGCACCGTCACACAGAACGGCAATGGCAACGAAATCACCTCCGCCCAGGTGGGCGACGAGAACCTTTCGACCATTACGCAAAGCGGTAGCAGCAACGATATTCTGCTGACCTCGGGCGGGTTCGGGAACACGTCGACGATCACGCAGTCGGGTAACGACAGCATTACCGACCTGTTGCAGGACGGCGACGACAACATCTCGAGCGTGACCCAATCGGGCAGCACCAACGAAATCGATATCGATCAGACCGCATCGGGCAACACCAGCACGGTGACGCAGAGCAACAACAACAATGATGCTTTCGTGATCCAGTCGAATGACAACAACACTTCGACGCTGACCCAATCCGCGTCCACCAATGTCGGCACGCATAACCAGTCGGGCACGGGTAATACCGCGACGGGTACCCAGCGCGCGACCGGTAGTGATCTCACCACCACGCAGGTGGGGGATGATAACGTGGCAACGGTGCTGCAGGGCACGGTGTCCGACAACCAGTCGAGCATCGTGACGCAAATCGGTAGCCGTAACACTGCCACGGTGCAGCAAGGCCTCGACGCTACCGGCCCGGCCGATGACGACAACGTCAGCGTGGTCGAGCAGGAAGGCAGCGACAACATCGCCGTCGTCTCGCAGATCAATGAGCGCAACAGCGCATCGATCTTCCAGACGGGCAATTTCAACGAAGCGCGGGTCGAAAGCCAGGGCACCGGCATCGGCGTTGCCGGCAATGAAGACAACACCGCAACGATCACGCAGAGCGCCGACAATAACTTCGCATCGGTCGATCAGCCGGGCGAGGATATGGTCGCGACGATCCTGCAATCGGGCAATATGAACTCGTCCATCTCGACGCAAAACGGTTCGCGCAACTCGGTGTTCGTCGACCAGATCGATGACGGCAACACCAGCCTCGCGGGGCAGCTCGGAGCCGACAACACTGCCGACATCAACCAGTCGGGAACGAATGGCAGCTCGGTCGCGTTCCAGGACGGCACTTTCCAGTCCGCAACGCTCAACCAGTCGAACGACGGCAACGAGAGCGAGATCGATCAGGGCTTCTCGGGCGGCACCAACAATGTTGCCGAGGTTGACCAGACCGGATCGGGCAATCTCAGCCTCGTCCAGCAAGGGTTTGCCGCAACAGGCTCCGACAACTTCGTCGATGTCCTGCAGTCGGGCAATCTCAACGTCAGCCTGATCACCCAGACCGGCGACCTGCACAGCGCCACGGTCACACAGGGTAGCGACGGCAATTTCTCGCAGATCGACCAGTCGGGAACGGGCGGCACCATGACCGTCACCCAGAACTAGAACCAATCACGAATTGAATTGAAGAAAGAGGAACCAAGCCAATGAAAAAGATCATCCTTGCAGGCGCATCGATCGCTGCACTGTCGATGGGAGCTCCGGCTTTCGCGCAGAGCACTTCGACTGTCTCCCAGACCGGCACCGGCAACGCCGCCGACGTAACGCAGACCAATGCGAACACTTCGACCGTGACCCAGACCGGCGACAACAACGACGCCGACGTCACGCAAGTGCTCGGTACCGGCAACACCTCGACCGTGCTGCAGGAAGGCACCGGCCCGGGCACTGCCACCGTGTTCCAGTTCGGCACCAGCAGCACCTCGAGCATCACGCAGACCGCAGACTCGGATAGCGATGTTGCGGCAGTCGTGCAGAACCCGGATGCCGATCTCAGCAGCGCCACGATCACCCAGACGGGCGACTCGCTGACGACCAGCGGCAATCAGGCGCTGATCGATCAGGGCGGCGGCACGGGCAACACTTCGGTGATCAGCCAGTCGGGCAATGCCAACCTCGTCGAGAACCTTCAGGTCGGCAGCACCAACAGCTCCGACTTCACCGGCAGCGGCACGACCAACATCGCTTTCATCGACCAGATCGGTGACACCAACTCCTTCATCGGTGGCCAGGCCGGCGACACCAACAACATGGACATCAACCAGAACGGCACCAGCGGTACCTCGGTTGCGTTCCAGGACGGTGCCAACAGCTCGGTTACCCTCAACCAGGGCGGTCTCGGCAACGAGAGCGTGATGGATCAGGGTTTCTTCGCTGGCGGTGACGGCAATTCGATCACTGTCGACCAGAGCGGCGACGGCAACCTCTCGCTGATCAACCAGGGCTTCAACTCGGCCGGCACTTCGCTGACGATCACTGTTGACCAGAGCGGCGATAACAACATCTCGACCATCGAGCAGGACGGCGCGACCAATACGATGACCGTCAACCAGACGACCGACGGCAACGGCTCGTTCGTCACCCAGTCGGGCACGGGCAACACGCTCACGGTCAATCAGTAAGAAATTTACGGGGGAATTATCATGAAGAACCTTGTTCTATCTGGCGCGTCGGTGGTGGCTCTTGCCGCTGCCGCACCGCTGTTCGCACAAGCCACCACGCCCGCAGCCTGCGTTGGCGTAACCGGCAACTGCTCGGTCGTGGACTCGACGGGGTCGGGCAACACGCTCGACGTCGACCAGACCGGCTCGAACGTTTCGGAAGTCATTCAGGACGCGATCGGCGCTGACGCCGACGTGACCCAGAATGGCGCGGGCAACCTGTCGAACGTCGATCAGCAAGACGACGGTGCAGCGCTTGCCGATCCGGTCGCCGTCGTCGACCAGCTCGGAGACGGAAACTCGTCGGACATCGACCAGAGTGCCAGCGCGACGCTCGTGACCATGAGCGCAGACGTCGATCAGGACGGCAATGGCAACAGCTCGATCGTCCTTCAGGACTCGACTGCGGTTGATGTCGGCTCGCAGACCGCAGACGTGAACCAGGCCAATGGCGCGACCTCTTCGGTCTTCCAGACCGCAACCGGCGCGAACAATTACAACGCCACTGCAACGGTCACGCAGGACGGGCTCAGCGAGTCGGTGGTCGAGCAGATCCTCGACAATGGCGATGCCAATGCCACCGCTACAGTTAGCCAGACCGGAGACGATCACTTCTCGTTCGTCGGTCAGGCACCGACCGGCGGCAATGCGGTTGCGAACGTGACCCAGAGCGGTTCGGACAACGCCTCCGAAACCGGCCAGATCGGCGGTAGCGGCCTCATCAACGTGACCCAGACGGGCACGGGCGGCACTTCGTTCGTTCTGCAAGACCGTTTCAGCCTGACGGCCAACGTCAACCAGGGCGGTGTCGACAACGATTCGACCATCATCCAGGACGGCGCTTTCTCGGCCCGTGCGACGGCGAACCAGTCGGGTGAAGGCAACACCAGCTTCATCCAGCAGGGCCCGGACAATGCCGGCGTCGATCTCGACACGATCGTCAACCAGACGGGTGACTTCAACGAGTCGACGATCAACCAGAACAACGTCAGCCGTGCAGACGTCAATGTGACGCAGGGTGGCGATAACAACGACACCTTTGTCGATCAGACCGCTGGCGACACGATGTTCGCCGACGTGACCCAGCAGGGCGATGGCAACTTTGCCGAAGTCGTCCAGTCGGGCAGCGCCACTCCGGCACAGCCGAACGATGCTGACATCCTGCAACTTGGTGACAACGGCTTTGCCGGTATCCAGCAGACGGGCGGAGCGGTCGGTGCAACCGGCTTCGTGTTCCAGCAGCTTGGTGCAACCAACGCGACTGCTGCGATCAGCCAGACGGGGAATACCGTATCGGCCTTGATCGATCAGGATGGAGGGGATCTCAACGAGTCCTTCATCACCCAAGGTGGTGTGACCAACAACGCCGAGAATGTGCAGGTGGGCAACGGGAATTTCTCGTCGATCACACAGAGCGGAGATGAAAGCTTCATTGCCGGCACCTCGAATGTGTTCGTCGATCAGATCGGCGACACCAACAGCTCGACCTTTGCGCAGGGCGGCGACGGTCCGAACAACACCAGCATCACACAGACCGGCAACGGCAATGTGAGCACGGGTTCGCAGGGGCTGAACGGTGCGTCGACCGGCAACTCGATCACCCTGGCACAGACGGGCGACAACAACACCAGCAGCATCCTGCAGGGTGACGCGGGCCTGACCGACGATGGCAGCATTGATGTTCTGCAACAGGGTGTGGGCAACACCAGCACCGTCAGCCAGAACACCAGTAACAACAGCGCAGACGTCGATCAGCTCGCCAATGGCGCGACCAGCACCATCACGCAGAGCGGCGGCAGCAACACTGCCACTGTGGGTCAGTTCAACGAAGCTCACACCTCGACGGTCACGCAGATCGGCAATGGCAACGCTGTAACCGTCACGCAGGGTACTCCCTGATCGGTGACACGAAATGCCGGGCGAGCGAGGGGGCTCGCCCGGCATTTTCATTTTCAGGCCTGTACGAGCCAAAACTCGCAACATCAGGCCAATTCGGATACAGTCCTCATATGAACACCATGTCCTTCCCCGCTTTCCGTCTTGCAGGCGCTGCCGCACTGCTGGTTTGCGCCATGCCGCTGGCCGCGCAATCGAACAGCGTCTTTGTCGACCAGATCGGATCGGGAAGCACGATTGACATCGACCAGTCGAACGGAACCGGCCAGAGCGCCGATGTCGATCAGAACGGCAATGGAAGCTTCATCGGCATCGACCAGTCGGGCACGGGCACGCACACCGCTGACATCACCCAGAACGGCGACGGCAACAGCATCGATGTGACCCAGTCGGGTGCAGGCGACATTGGTGCAAGCGTAAACCAGGCCGGCACCGACAACGCAGCCCTGCTCACGCAGAACAATGACGGCGGCCTCGCCTCCACCGCAGAGATCGTCCAGAACGGCTCCACCAACAGCATCTCGCTGATCCAGGACGGCTCGGACAATCACGCGCTGATGACCCAGCTTGGCGACAATAACACCATGAGCGCCACCCAACTTGGCGACGGCAACAGTCTCGACTGGATGCAGAACGGCACCGGCCTGTCCGATATGTCGGTCGTGCAAACCGGCGGAGCGGTGGCAGTCATCACCCAGAGCAATTGAGGGGACGGGCGCTGAACGCAAAGCCGCCCATCTCGCCTCGCGCGCTTGGCGCCGGCCTTGTGCTGGCAGCCGCTTCTTTTGCGCCGCTCGCAGGGCTCAGCGCACAGCAAAACACCAGGCAGAACGACCGACAGAACTCGGTATTTATCGAGCAAGCGACCAGCAGTGCAGTCGAAGCACCGCAGATCAGCGCGCCGCAAGCCGCAGGCGCGACTTCGAAAGTCTATTTTCCCGACGCGATCACGCCGCAAAGCGTTGCCGAGGCCCGCGCGCGTGCGGCAGAGCAACAGCAACTCGAACGCGCAGAAGCCGCCAACGGGCCTGTCAGTCAGGTGTCGAACGCAGGCGAGGGCGCGCGCGATGTCGCGCAGCTCTCCGACGGCGATTCCGCCCGCGCACTAGCCCAGCTTTCTCCCGCCGAACGCCAGGTGGTGCTCGACGCGGTCGAAGGGACCGATATCTGCGAGCAGGCGGACAACATTCCCGCCATCCGCGACCTGTGTGAAGGGCGGATCGAAACCCGCTCTGCCGAATTCGCGCAGTCCAACACCGGACGTTCGGCGGAAGACAATCTGCTCGGCGGCGGCTTCGACAGTTCGCGGCTCGCCACGCTTGAAACAGCGATCAACCGCCTCGCCCAAAGCGGCGGGCGTGCCGATGATTTCTCCGACCAGGCGGTGGCCTCGGTCGCGCTGGGTCGGCAAGGCGCGCTGAGCGATGCGCAGGCGACATCGGCGGAAAGCGATCCGACCAGCGAATTCTCGCCCGAAACGCAGGGCGTGATCAACGCCATCGTCCAGCAGCTGGGCGGGGGCAATTGAGGAGCGGATGATGCGCAGATTTCGCAACCGGCTGGCAATCCTTACTCCGGCTCTCGCGCTTGCCGCAGGCGGCGCCGCAAGTGCCGGAGCAAGCAGCGAGACACCGCGCGCGCTGGCGCTTTCGGTGGTTGAAGAGGGCGACAGTATCGAGCTTGAACTGATCGCCAATTCGCCGGTTGCCCAGCAGGTGCAGTATTCGCTTGAACTGGTCGGAAACTCCACCTCGCGTCACCGCGGCGACACCGCGATTCCGGCTGGCGAGCGGCAGGTGCTGTCGCGCATGAAGTCGAGCGTCGGCGAGCATTGGTGCGCGCGCGTCGAAGTGACCGAAGCCAATGGCGCGCATTATACGCTGACCGCAGGCGATTGTCCGGCCTGATAGCCGCACGCAAACCTCCAAAATCGCATGATAGGCACAACAAAATGCGCCTGCATGCACGGTCCCGATTGACGGGCCTTTTCGCATCCGCAACATAAAGGGGCCTGCCGGAAGCGATTCTGGCGTCTCTCGCGGGAGAGACTCGGTTGGAAACAGCCGGGCGCCGAAGGAGCAACCGCCCCGGAAACTCTCAGGCAAACGGACCGCGAACAGGCATAGGCACTCTGGAAAGCGCTTTCGGTTATTGCCGGACGCCACCGAAGGGGAATGCTGCGACGCTCTACGGGCGCTGCGGCTAAGCTCTCAGGTCCACCCGACAGAGGGGGCAGGCGGCAAGGATGCGCACCAACGCGCGTCTT
>PALE01000018.1 GCA_002706445.1 Erythrobacteraceae bacterium | reverse complement strand
AGAACAAATGGTGCCCAGAAGAGGACTCGAACCTCCACGCCCTTGCGAGCGCCGCCACCTGAAGACGGTGCGTCTACCAATTCCGCCATCTGGGCACACAAGGCGGGCCATCGTTTGCGCGGCTCGCCGGGTAGGGGCGGGCCAATAGCGTCGGTTCGCCATGCCTGTCAACGCAAACATCGCACCACCACCTAGCTGCTTCCAGCACTTGCACACCGCAGCGTATTACAGCATGGCGCGAGCAACCGTTTGCGACCACCACGAACAGCCCCAAAAGGGATCACGCCATGTCCACCGCCTCTCCGCTTTCAGAAGCTCTCGTCACCGTTTTCGGCGGTGGCGGTTTCATCGGCAATTACGTTGCGCAGGCTCTGCTCGCGCGCGGGGCGCGGGTGCGGATTGCTTGCCGCAACCCCAAGGAGGCATGGCCCCTCAAGCCGCTCGCCAACCTCGGACAGCTGCAGTTCGCCAATTGCGACATCACCAACGAAGAGAGCCTCAAGGCCTCGCTCCACGGAGCGGACTTCGTTGTGAACCTCGTCGGCGCGTTCAAGGGCGATCTGATCGAACTGATGGGCGAAGCGCCCGGTCGCATGGCGGCGATTGCCGAGGCGAACGGAGCGAAGGGCTTTGTGCATTTGAGCGCGATCGGCGCCGATGCCGATTCGCCCACCCAATACGCCAAGGCCAAGGCGCTGGGCGAAGAGCGCGTTCTTGCAGCCTTTCCCGAGGCGACGATCCTGCGGCCCTCTATCGTCTTCGGCAAGGACGACAACTTCATCAACATGTTCGCCGGCATGATCGAGATGCTTCCGGTGCTCCCGGTGTTCGGAAGCGAGGCGAAGCTCCAGCTCGTCTATGTCGATGACGTGGCCGAAGCGGCAGCGGTTGCTCTCGAAGACCCCGCGGCCCACGGCGGTCACATCTACGAGCTTGGTGGGCCCGAGCAGCTCACCATGCTCGACATCCACCAGCGCATCAACGCAGCGCAGGGGCGCGACACGCGCTTCATGGCAGTCTCGGACAAGACCAGCGCTCTGTTTGCCGCGATCCCCTTCACCCCGATGAGCCGCGACCAGTGGACGCTGCTCAAGGCGGGCAGCCTCGTCAGCGGCGAGCATCGCACCTTTGCCGACCTCGGCATCCAGCCGCGTCCGCTTGGTCTGTTCCTCGACAAGTGGATGGTCCGCTATCGCAAGCATGGCCGCTTCGGCCTCTCGATCGAGCGGGCCAAGCAGCGCGGCGCGGTGTCCTGACCCCGCGTTTCCTACAGGATGGAACACATGGAACACTGTCCTGAGGCTTGAAACGCGGCCCCCTTCCAATCGGCATGCAGGGGCAAAAGTAGGGGCGGACGGCGTGCAAATCATCGCACGCATTTAGGCAGAATTCGGCCGAGTAGGAAAACGGCTCAGTCGGCCTCGCCTTCGGGGAATATCTCGCGCAGATTGGGCAGGTAGGGGCGCGGCGCTTGTGGCCGGACCTTGCGCCGCACCTCCTGCGCGTTCTCGCCTTCTCTCGTCCCGTTCTCGCGCACCAGCACCAGCTGCATGCCGAAATTGTCGTCGCCGCTCTCCAGCCGCGACCGGATCATATCCGAAGGGGTCTGATCGAATGTCACGCATTGCCCGAAGCGGATGTCGCACTCGGCCGCAGTCACTTCGGCAGAGGCAGTCGTGACATCAACCAGCGGAACAAAACCGACCGAGCTGACTTCACCGCTGCCCGCGTAAATGCGCGCCTCGACATTTTCGAGCGGTTGGGAACGGCTCGCATTATAAACCGCAAAGCGCATCGCGCCGTCGTCACCCGAAGAACGGCGCGGCAAGACGTATGCATATTCCATTTGCGAATAGGAGTGGCCCGCGCCGCCATCCTGTCGTTCGTAAACGCGGATCCTGGCAGGCTCGCCAAAGACACCGACCTGCGCCCCGCCGGTCGCGGCATTGACCAGCGCCCAGCCCTTCGCTTGCCCATTCCAGCGCAGATCGAAGCCGGTGGCGTTGATCCGTCCCGAAACCGCCAGCCAGTCGAGCGCGGCAAGCGCGTAATTGGCAGCGTCCTCTCCGCTGCGGGTCGTGCGCTGCGCCCGCGCTGCCACGAACCGGTCGAGCGTGCCCTGTGGTTGCTGCGCCAAAGCCGCCTGCGTGGATGAGAGAAGCTGGGCGTAGCTTTGCTGGCGCTCATTGTCGGCCAGCTGCATGAAGTCTTCGCGCGCAATCGCGAAATGCGCGAAAATATCGGCGGTGAGCGCCAGCCTGATCTGGCCGAACGCGCTTTGCGCCTGCACACAATCGAATTTCGCCGCATTCGTTTCGGCAATGGCGCTCAAAGGCTCCACCACCTGCCCCAGATTGTCGTAATACTCCTGATAACCCATCTCGGTGGGAGACGTGCCCGCGACGCCCGGAAGTCGCAGCATGCTATCGAACACCATGGCGTTGAGCAGCTTGCGGTGGGCATAGGTCATAAGGGCGCAGCGATCATCGACGCGCTGCGCGGCGGCAAAGGTGACGTAGTCATTGGCCTCGGTAGTTGCCTGCTGATCCGCCTGTTGGGCCTGCGCCGCCGGACCAAGGGCGAGGGCCAGCGCGCCCAGAAGCGTAAATCCCATGTGCCGCATTGATCGCTCTCCCGCCATTTGCATGGGTGCAAGGGATAGCGCGGGAGAGCGCGCAGTGGCTTGTAAGGAGGCGACGGCGCACAACGCCGCCGCTCACTCCCTATAGGTTGGCTGCATAAAGCCGCAGCAGGTCCGCCCACGCCTTTTCGGCAGGGGCCTGCGCATAGGCCGGGCTGTCGGGCACGCACCAGCCATGGTCGCCTGCGAACACCTCGACCTGTGCGGGACGGCCAGCTGCCGTGGTCGCTTCGGCAAGCGCGGTCTTGTCTTCGGGGCTGCGCGCATCGTCGTTCTTGGCGATGGCGAAGAGATAGCTCGCCTGCGTTTCAGCCAGCAGCTTGTGCGGGCTCTCGTCGTCCTCGCGCACCAGACCGCCGCCGTGGAAGCTCGCTGCGGCCTTCACCCGTCCGGGGACGCTGTGCGCCGAATAGACGGTGAAAGGCCCGCCCATGCAGTAACCCTGACTGCCGATCCCGCGCGCGCTGTCGACCGCGTCTTGCGCGTCGAGCCATGCGACCGCCGCCTTGGCATCGCGCTTGACCGCAAAGGAGGACAGCTTTTCGCGCCACGGGCGCACTTTCTGGAACCCGTCTTCGGCGGCAAATTCGGCAAAGTCTGCAAACTGTTCGCCCGCCACATCGCGGTAATAGGGGTTCATCACGAGCACGGCATAACCTTCACCGGCGAGCCTGCGCGCCATATTGCGCTTGCTTTCACGGATCGAGGCGATGTCGGGCCAGAAGATCACGGCGGGATGCTTGCCCGAGGAAGGGTGAACCCAGAAGGCGTCCATCGTGCCGTCATCGGTGGCGAAAGTGACGGTGCTTTCCTTCAGCCCCATGGCAGCCGGACCCGAAGCCTCGCCGCTTGCCGACATGGCACCGGGCGCGCAGGCTGCGATAGCCGCTGTCCCTGCCAGAGCGCCGAAGCGCCGCCGGTCGATCACTTGCTTGGCCCACTGTTTGATATCCGCTTCATCGCACATGCTCAGTCTCCTCGTTTCGCCCCCGCACATGAAGGGATAGGCACGCGAACAGCGATGGACAAGCGGCTGACCGATTGGCAAGATGGGTTTCAAAGGGCCACGGGACCCTTGGGAGAGGGAAAATATGAAACGTCTTGCTGTTGCGGCGATGGCCGCGCTGTTGCTGTCTGCTTGCGATGAAGGGCCGCAACGCTCGCCGCTCGCCACCGAAGGTGTCACCGATGCCATGATCGCTGCGGGCAATGGCGAGGAATGGCTGACTTACGGCGGCGATTATGCCGAACAGCGCTTCTCCCCGCTGGACCAGATCAACACCGAGACCGTCGGCGATCTGGGCCTTGCATGGTCCGCCGATCTCGACACTGCACGCGGTCAGGAAGCGACTCCGCTGATGCACGACGGGACGCTCTACATCTCGACCGCGTGGAGCAAGGTGAAAGCCTATGACGCGGCGACCGGCGCGCTGAAGTGGGAATATGATCCCGAAGTGCCGCGCGCCAAGCTGGTCGATGTCTGCTGCGACGCGGTCAATCGCGGCGTCGCGCTCTATGGTGACAAGCTTTACGTCGCGACGCTCGACGGGCGGCTGGTGGCGCTCGACCAGAAAACCGGCGCGGTGGTGTGGGACAAGCTCACCATCCCCGAAGGCTCGCAAATGGCGATCACCGGCGCGCCGCGCATTGCCAAGGGCATGGTGCTGATCGGCTCTGCGGGCGCGGAGTATTTCACGCGCGGCTATATCGCCTCTTTCGACGCGCAGACCGGCGACGAGCTGTGGCGCTTCTACACCGTCCCCGGCAATCCGGCTGACGGGTTCGAGAACGACGCGATGGAACAGGCCGCAAAGACATGGAGCGGCGAGTGGTGGAAGCTGGGCGGCGGCGGCACGGTGTGGGATTCGATCACCTATGATCCCCAGACCGACCTCGTGTTCTTCGGCACCGCCAATGCCGAGCCGTGGAACCCCGCGCACCGCAACACCGAGGGTGCAGGCGACAGCCTCTACACCGCCTCGATCGTCGCGGTGAAGCCCGATACGGGCGAATATGTCTGGCACTTTCAGGAAACGCCCGAGGACCGTTGGGACTTCGATTCCAACCAGCAGATCACCGTCACCAATCTGGAAATCGACGGCGAACAGCGGCGGGTGGTGATGCATGCACCCAAGAACGGGTTCTTCTACGTGCTCGACGCGGAAAGCGGGCAATTCCTTTCGGGCAAGCCCTTCGTCGACGGGATCAACTGGGCCTTCGGCCTCGACCCCGAAACAGGGGTTCCCGACGTCAATCCCGATGCCAAGTATGAGGTGACCGGCAAGCCGTGGATCGGCATCCCCGGCGCAATCGGCGCGCACAGCTGGTCCCCGATGAGCTACAGCCCGACGACCGGCCTCGTATACATCCCGACCAACAACACGCCGCAATATTACATGGGCGATCCCGACTGGGAGCCGGGGACGACGGGCTTCCAGCTCGGGCTCGATGTCAGCGGCGGGAACTTCCCGGCTGACACCGAAGTGCGCGAGATGATCAAGTCGGGTCTCAACGGCGCGCTGGTGGCGTTCGATCCGGTCGCAGGCGAGGTGCGCTGGAAGATCGACCAGCCGACGCCGACCAATGGCGGCACGCTGGCGACCGCGGGCAATCTGGTGTTTCAGGGCACGTCTACCGGCGCGTTCAAGGCCTATACCGCCGACACGGGGGAAGAATTGTGGTCCTTTGCCACGCAAACCGGCGTGCTCGCTGCGCCCATGACCTATGCCATCGGCGGCGAGCAATATGTCGCCGTGCTGGTCGGCTGGGGCGGCGTGTGGGACGTTTCGGCAGGCGCTCTGGGTGGCGGGATCACTCCCAATGTCAGCCGTCTGCTGGTGTTCAAGCTTGGTGCGACCGGCGAGCTTCCGGAGCTGAAAGCAACGCCCGAGCTGGTGCTTGATCCCCCTGCCCCTGCCGGAACGCCCGAGCAGATCGCGCTGGGCGAGAAGCTCTATTCCAACAGCTGCAGCGTCTGCCACGGCAGCAGCGCGGTGGCGGGTGCACTGAACCCAGACCTGCGCCACTCATCGACCATCGGCAAGCCCGACATCTGGCAGCAGGTCGTCCACGACGGCATCCTGTCGATGAACGGCATGGTCGCGTGGAAGGACCAGTTCAGCCCCGAGGAGATCGAAGCCATCCGCCTATACGTCCTCAAACGCGCGAACGAGGACAAGGCGCTGGAGGCAGGGCAAACGACCAAGGTCGCGGGCCGCTAGCCCTAGCCCCGGAACACCACCGTCCGGTTGCCGTTGAGCGCTACGCGCTCTCCGGCGAACAGCCGCACCGCTTCGGCGAGCACGCGGCGTTCGATGTCGCGCCCCTTGCGCACGAGATCGGCGGGGCTGTCAGCGTGAGTGATGCGCTCGACATCCTGGTGGATGATCGGGCCTTCATCGAGGTCGCCGGTGACGAAATGCGCGGTTGCGCCGATGATCTTCACACCCCTTGCATGCGCCTGATGATAGGGCCGCGCGCCCTTGAAACCGGGCAGGAAGGAGTGGTGGATGTTGATGCAGCGCCCCGCAAAATGCGCGCTCTGTTCGTCCGAGAAGATCTGCATATAGCGCGCCAGCACCACAAGCTCGGCGTCTGTCTCCGACGCTAGAGCGCGCAGCTGCGCCTCGGCCTCGGGCTTGGTTTCGGGCGTCACCGGGATGTGGTGGAAGGGAATATTGGCGATATCGGTGTGGATCGCCGCCTCGCGCGGATGGTTCGAGACGATAGCGACCGGATCGATGTTCAACTCGCCGATGCGCCAGCGATAGATCAGATCGACAAGGCAGTGGTCGAACTTGCTGACAAGGATCAGCACGCGCCGCGCACGGTCCTGCGCGGCGAATTTCCAGTTCATCGCAAATTGCTGCGCGAAGGGAGCGAACTCTTCGCGTAAGACCTCACTGGTATTGTCGCCCGCCTCGAACACCACGCGCATGAAGAAGCGCTCTTCAGTAGCGCCGCCGTCACGGTCGCAGAATTGCTGCGCGTCGACGATGTTGCAGCCGCGCTCGTAGAGGAAGGCCGTGACGCGCGCGGTGATGCCCGGCTGATCGGCGCAGTCGAGCGTGAGGATCAGCGGTCCGCTCATTTTTAGCGCCGCCCCAGCGCGGCTTCGCACTGGTCCATCAACTGCGCGATGATATCGGCGGCGGGCTCCTCGCTCGTCACCATGCCGACCGACTGCCCGGCCATGACCGAGCCGTTTTCGACATCGCCATCAACCACGGCGCGGCGCAGCGCGCCTGCCCAGAAATGCTCGATCTCGAGCTGCGCTGCGAGCATGTCCACCTCGCCGCGGTCGAGCATGCCTGCAACCTCGATCTGCTTGGCGGTAAAGGCCTCGGTCCCCTTGTTGCGCAGGGCCCGCACCGGGATCACGGGCAGGCGCGGATCGACCTGCACGCTGGTTTCGGCATCGCGGGCCTTGGCGCGGAAGAAGGCTTTCTTGAAATCGGGATGCGCAATGCTTTCGCTCGCACAGGCAAAGCGCGTGCCCAATTGCACCCCGCAGGCGCCCATTTCGAGATAGGAGGCAATCGCCTCGCCCCGTCCGATTCCGCCTGCAACGAAGACCACGTTATCGGCGGCCAATTCGGGCAGGAATTCCTGCGCCAGAACGCTGGTCGCGACGGGACCGATATGACCGCCTGCTTCCATCCCCTCGATCACCAGCGCATCGCCGCCCGATCGCAGCAGCTTCTTGGCAAGCGCGAGCGTGGGCGCAAAGACGATCACTTTCGCAGGGTTCTTGCCGCCCTTGATCGCCTCGACGCTGCCCTTGGGCGGGATGCCGCCTGCGAGCACCACATGCGTCACCGCGTGCTTTTCGCAAACCGCGATCAGATCGAACAGCTGCGGGTGCATGGTGATGAGGTTCACGCCGAACGGCTTGTCTGTCATCGCCCGCGTCGCGGCGATTTCCGCGTCGAGCAGTTCGGGCGTCATCGCCCCGCAGGCAATCACGCCAAAGCCGCCCGCATTGGAGATGGCCGAGACGAGATTGCGCTCGGATACCCAGCTCATCGCGCCGCACAGGATCGCGGTTTCGCAGCCAAGGAATTCGGTGCCGCGCTCCATCAGCGAAGCGGTTTTGGGGTGTGTCGTCATGGTGGGGCCGATTAGGCCCGCCGAAAAGAAAAGACAATCAATCGCGGTAGATGATGCGAATCCGGTCTGCCGCCTGCCTGGCGAGAGCACGCGCCTCGTCGGTGTCGGCCCCGCAGCTCAGCGCCACGCCCATGCGGCGATAAGGGCGCGTGGTGGGCTTGCCGAAGATGCGCACATCGGCGCTGGGATCGACCGCCATGGCGTCCGCGACCCCCTCGAAGGTGAAGTCCGCACTCTCGCGATCCGCAAGGATCACCGCAGAGGCGCTGGGCGCAGCGATAATCGCAAGCGGCACAGGCAGGCCGAGAATGGCGCGGGCGTGGAGATCGAATTCGGAGAGCACTTGCCCTGCCGATGTCACCATGCCCGTATCGTGCGGGCGCGGCGAAAGCTCGGAGAAGATCACGAGATCACCTTTCACGAAGAACTCGACCCCGAACAGGCCCCAGCCCTTGCCCTCGCCCTGCAGCGCGGTGACGACCTTGGCCGCCATTGCCTGCGCGTCTGCAAGCGCGCTCGCGGACATGGCAGCAGGCTGCCAGCTTTCCTGATAGTCGCCGCGTTCCTGACGGTGGCCGATGGGCGGGCAGAAGGTGATGCCGCCCGCCCCGTTCAAACCCGCATGCCGGACGGTGAGCAGGGTGATCTCGTAGTCGAAATCGATGAACTGCTCGACGATTACCCGCGCACGGTCGCCGCGCATATTGTCGCAGGCGTAATTCCACGCGGCTTCCAGATCGGCAGCGCTATCGACTTTTGACTGGCCTTTGCCCGACGACGACATCACCGGCTTCATCACGCAAGGGAAGCCCGCATAATCGGCCGCTGCCTGCACTTCTTCAAAACTTTCGGCATAGCGATAGCGCGAAGTGACAAGGCCCAGCTCGCACGCCGCCAGATCGCGGATCGCATCGCGGTTCATCGTCAGCTGCGCGGCGCGGGCAGAGGGAATGACGTTGAAGCCCTCGGCCTCAAGATCGGCGAGGACTTCAGTGCGGATTGCCTCGATCTCGGGGACCACGTGATCGGGTTTGTGTTTGAGCACTGCTGCGCGCAGCGCCTCGCCGTCGAGCATGGAGAAGACTTCGCACGCATCGGCAACCTGCATCGCGGGCGCGCCCGCATAGGCATCGCAGGCGATGACCTTCGCGCCGAGGCGCTTGGCAGAGATGGCGAATTCGCGGCCGAGTTCGCCCGATCCGAGCAGCATGATTGTGGCAGTATGAGACATGGGTGCCGGACTAATGCGCCCCGGCCCGCCCCGCAATGCCTCATACGGGGATCATTCAGGCGGCGGCGCGCACTTCCTGCAATGCGCCTTCGCCGCGATTGCCCAATCGGAAAGAGCCGACCGCCTTGGCGCCTTCGGCGGTCTGGCTTGCAAGACTGCGCGCTGCCGCCGTGCATTCTTCGGCCATCGCCGCATTCTGCTGGGTCATGCGGTCCATGTCCGACACGGAGGCGTTCACATCGGCCAGCTTGTGCGCCTGCGATTCCGCCAGCTGTGATATCCCGTTGATCGCCTGTTTCAGCGCGGCGACCCGCTCACTGACATTGCCGAAAGCGGTGCCTGTGTCGCGCACCAGCGTCGCCCCGCGGGATACGTGCTGCGAGGAATTGTTGATCAGCGCCTTGATGTCGTTGGCCGCTTCCGCGCTGCGCAGGGCGAGTGCGCGCACTTCGCTGGCGACGACTGCAAAGCCCTTGCCCGCATCGCCTGCGCGTGCGGCCTCCACGCCTGCGTTCAGGGCGAGCAAATTGGTCTGGAAGGCGATCCCGTCGATCATGGCGATGATCTCCCCGATCTTGCCCGATGAGGCCTCGATCTGGCTCATCGCCTCTACCGCTTCGGCGACCACGGCAGAGCCCTGCGCGGTTTCGCTATCGGCGCTGGTGATGAGTTTGCTCGCATCGTCAATGGTGCGCGCGGTGTCCTGCACTTCGGCGGTGACATCGTGGATCGCGGCTGTCGCTTCTTCGAGGCTTGCCGCCTGTTGTTCGGTGCGCCGCGCAAGGTCGTCCGACGCGCTGCGGATTTCCTGCGAGGAGCTGTCGATCGAAGACATCCCGTCGGCGACCGTGGTGAGCGCGCTGCGCAAAGACATAACGGCGGCGCCGAAATCCTTCTCGACCGCTGCGAATTCCCCCGGCAGGCCCTCGGCTGAAACCGTCAGGTCGCCTTCGGCCAGGCCTGCCAGCGCACGCCCGAGCGAATCGACGACCATGCGCACGTCCTGCTCGTTCTTCTGCGTGTAGGTAGAGATCGCGATCTCCATGTCGAGCATCGCCACATTGAGGAGCAGCTTGATATCTTCTGCCAGCGCCCGGCGGCCGGGGATGAAGCGCCACGGACCGGATGCAACCATGTGATCGACCAGCGACCCGAGTATCGCCGCATAGCCACCGACATACCATTGCGGCTCCAGCCCGATCCGCGCGTGGGTGAGCCCGATGCGGTTTGCACGCTCGAAATAGTCCGCATCGAGACCGTCGGTGAAAGCCTTCATCCAATGGCTCGCCTGCAGGTTTCTGGCCGAGTCCATGTGGCTTGAATCGCGGAAGAAGCCTGCAAGTTTGGGGACTGCGGAAATCTTCTTGTAAAAACCGCCGAGCGCCTTGCCGAGCCCGCCGTCGAGCGCCTTGCGAACCCGCGTCAGGCGCGATTTGGAGACATTGCGCAGTTCAAAGAAATCAAGCTTCGAGGTGTGATCGGAATGGGCCATGTTTGCTCCTGGTCGGGCAAGTTCGTGACCGCGAGCATGACAAGAGCGGCGAACCCTGCCCCGCCAGCGGTGAGCATCGCTCCAGCTTTGGGCGATCTTCAGTTTCCGCTTTCTATGGATGGATTCCCAAGATCGGGCTGCGCGAAGGCCAAGGGAAAATACCAAGGCTTGCCGCACTGCCGTGCATGGCGCGCTAGTGGTGGCGCTGGGTCGCCCTCAGGATCGCTGCCTCCATAGCCCGTTCGACCGCATCGCCGCTCGCAAGCGTGCTGGCGTGGCTCGCAACGGGCTTGCATTGCCCCACTTGCATTCCGCCTCCGGCGCGCGCCATGACCAGACCAAGCTCGGCCTGGCGCAAGGTCCAGTCGACGGTGTTCTCGACCTGCGCCAGTCCGGCGCTGGCGGTCAGTTCCTGGCTGCGGCTCGAACCGCTATCGGTCAGGTCGGCAAAAGTCTGGATCACATCGGCAGACCATTCGCGCGCTGCCCGCATGCTCATGCCGGGCAAGGTAACACCGAAACGCTCGTCATCGAGATGACCGACTTCCTGTTCGGGTCTTGTCATCGTCTCGAGAAACTGGGCGAAGCCCCAGCGGATTTCGTCTGCGGTGCTCTGGCCATATTGCATGAATATGGCGCGCATCCGGTCGACCGCGAAAATCGCCACGCATTGCTGCTCGCTTGCGGCAATCGCCCGTGCGAGAGTCGCGCAGAAGATCGGGCGATTGGGTAGCCCTGTGTGCGGATCGACAGGGGCCGCCGCGCCGAGCGGCTGCATGTGCTTGACCGAACGCATGAGGCCAAGCGCGCCTTGCGGAGAACCGTCATCGTCGTCGATCACGCGCAGGCTGATCGAATACCAGCGCCGCAAACGAGGCGATTGAGCGCCGGTTTCAAGCCCTGCATCACCCTGTTCGCGCAGCGGGAATTCGACCCGCGCAATGGCGTCTTCGCCGGCCAGAACGCCCGCTACGCCATGCACGATCTGCGCGGTGTAATCGGGATCGGCAAAATCGGAGATGTGCGGCATCAGCAAAAGCGCATCGAGATCGATTCCCAATTCGCAGGCATTGGCGGAGGCGTAGGTTATGAACCCCGCGCTATCCAGCCTCACCACGATATCGTCGATCGCAGATTCAATCGGCGCGTGCAGCACGCGGCCATCGGCATCACTGAAGTGCATCTTCACGTAAGCGTCCCCGGTCTGGCGAAACCCCTTCGCCGATCAGTTTTCAAGTTACGATCAGAATTAACTAACCTGCCGCGCAATACTAGTTGAGAGAAACCCCATCCCTCATATTACCTAGCAAATGTCCGTTAGTTGTTTTAACTTACGCAACTAAAAAACGAATCATCGTTGACACGTATTTACCATTATCAGCAATTTTGCGGATATTTATTTGTCGAATATGCGGCGAATCCCTTATATTTCGATCATGATGCGCACGGATTCAGGTGAGACTCCGTAAGTATTCGCAAGGCGTTGACGGCAATCGTCCACCAGCGCAGCGCCGGGGCCACCCTCACGGCTTTCACTCAACTCGGCCTCTTCGACCCCGAGCACATCGGCAATCGCACCGAGCCTTTCGGGCAGCGGTTTGGCCTTGCCCTTCTCCCACGCCCACACGGTCGGTTTGCTGACATCGAGCGCATCGGCGACCTGGGCCAGGGTGAGCCCGCGTTCGCGGCGCAGGCGATTGAGCCGGGTTCCGAGCGGATCGCCCACGGCCTTTCCGATGCGGCGGGACGGCTCGGCATTCGCATTCAGCGGCACGGCACCGATCGCAACCCCTGCATCGCCGCGCAATTGCGCCGCGGCAAGCGCCGCTTCCCCCAGAGCCTGTTCGAAAGCGCAGCCGAACAATTGCCCGCTCTGCCACACGATTTCCGCGCCCACCGGGCCAATGTCGGGCAGGTCGATCGCAAGCACTTCACCCGCTGCGAGAGGCACCGCCGTTTCGATCAGCAATCCCGCTGCCGAGATATTGTGGACGGTGACATTCGCCGTTTGCCCGCCGGGCAGGAAGCCGCTGGTTTCCAGCCGCAGGGCACGGCGCGGCTGACGCCGGTTTTCGGAGTGTGGAGATTGATTGGTATTCAGGTGGGCCTTGAGCGCCATGCTTTGCGTCTCCGAAAGAGGAGTACGCAGAATCCCTTTGCAATCGCTAAGGGGGTGTTACCGGGGATGGTTAACGGCGATCAAACGGGCCTTACCCGGCTTAAATTGAGTTAGCCGGTAAGCCTGAAGCCGGTCAGTCCTCGGAATCGAGGCCGTAAGCGGTGTGCAGAACGCGCACGGCCAGTTCGGTTTCATCCTCGTCGATCATCACGCTGACCTTGATTTCCGAGGTCGAGATCGCCTGAATGTTGATCCCGCGATCCGACAGCGCGCGGAACATGGTCGATGCGACACCCGCGTGGCTCTTCATGCCGACCCCGACGACGCTGATCTTGGCGATCTTGCTGTCGGTGATGATGCGGTTGAAACCGATCGATTCGCGGCGATCCTCGAGCAGCGCCTGAGCGCGCGCCAGATCGGCCTGCGGCACGGTGAAGGTCACGTCGGTCTCGCCCTTGTCGCGGCCCACGTTCTGAATGATCATGTCGACATTGATCGAGGCATCGGCGAGCGGGGTGAAGATATCGGCCACCGCGCCCGGCTTGTCGGGCACGCGGGTGAGGATGATCTTCGCCTCGTTCTTGTCGTGCGCAATGCCGGTTACGTGCTGGCGTTCCATCAGGCCATTCTCCACCATTTGGTCCATTTCTTCATCCGACACGATCAGCGTGCCGGGCAATTCGTCTGCAGGAACCGCGTCCTCGCCGACGAAGCTCGAGAGCACCTGGATGCGGACGCCCTCCTTCATCGCAAGGCCCACGCTGCGGGTCTGGAGCACCTTGGCCCCGACGCTCGCCAGTTCGAGCATTTCCTCGTAAGTCACCGCCTTCAGCTTGCGCGCCTTGGCCACGATGCGCGGGTCGGTGGTGTAAACGCCGTCGACGTCGGTGTAGATGTCGCAGCGATCCGCCTTCACCGCCGCCGCAACCGCGACCGCCGAGGTGTCCGATCCACCGCGCCCGAGCGTCGTCACGCGGCCCGCTTCCGAAATACCCTGAAAACCGGGAACCACAGCGATCTCGCCGGCTTCCATCGCGGCCACCATTTCGGGCGCGTCGATCGAATCGATCCGCGCCTTGGCATGGGCTTCGACAGTCTTGACCGGCATCTGCCAGCCGAGCCAGCTGCGCGCCTTGCATCCCAGGGATTGCAGCGTCAGCGCCAGCAGGCCGCTCGTCACCTGCTCGCCGCTCGCGACCACCACATCATATTCAGCCGGATCGTAGAGCGCGTTTGCCTCGCGGCAGAAATTCACCAGGCGGTCTGTCTCGCCCGCCATTGCACTGACGACAACCGCGACTTCGCTCTCAACCCCGGCGGAATTCTTGGCCGCCTGCGCACGCACGATATTGGCGACGCGGCGAATCCGTTCGGTCCCCGCCATCGAGGTGCCGCCGAACTTCATGACAATTCTTTGCTTTGAGCCGGACAAGTTCCTCAAAGCTCCTTCTGGTTAGACTTCGAGGGCGCTGCTAACGATGCCGCATGACAAACGCAAACGTAGAAATGCAAAAGCGTCCCACTAGGGGCAGTGAAACTATCCGTCCCGAAGAGGCCGCATTCTTTGCAAATCTTGCCAAGGACTGGTGGAACCCGAAGGGGAAAATGGCGAGTCTGCATCAGGTCAATCCGGTGCGTCTGGGCTTTATTCGCAGCGCGGTGGATGCGCATTTCAGCGCAGACACGCTTTCGGTGAAGCCGCTTGCGGGCAAGTCTGCGCTCGATATCGGCTGCGGCGCGGGGCTGGTGTGCGAACCGCTCACGCGGCTGGGCGCGGAAGTGACGGGTGTCGATGCGGCTGCGGAGAATGTCGCAGCCGCCGCCGCCCATGCAGAGGGCGTGGGGCTCGATATCCGCTACATGGCGGGCGAACTAGCGAGCCTCGACATCGGCACTTTCGATCTCGTCACCGCGATGGAAGTGATCGAACACGTCGCCGACAAGCGCGCTTTTCTGGCCGACGTTGTCGCGAGCCTTGCGCCCGGCGGCTTGCTGGTGCTCTCCACCCCCAACCGCACGCCGGCCTCGCGCCTGCTGCTGGTCGGCGCGGCAGAAGCGGTGGGCTATGTGCCCAAGGGCACCCACCATTGGGAAGATTTCATCACGCCCGAAGATCTCGAAGCGCTGCTCGCAGAGCAAGGCCTCGAAGTCACGGACAGGCAGGGGATCGCGTGGCGGCCGGGCAAGGGTCTGCACCTGTCGGACGACGAGGCGCTCAACTACATTGTGAGCGCGCGGCGCGCTTGACGCGAATTACTCGGCCTCGACCAGTTCCACGAATTCGCGGACGTTGTCGGTGAAATAGCCGTCGGCACCGCTCGCCAGCGCGGCTTTCCAGAGCAGCAGATACTGCCCGTCGCCCGAAGGGCCGCCATTGCCTTGAAGCGCGGAGGGCAGAAAGCCGTTCTCCTTGCGCAGGGTCCACGGGTGGACCTTGAGGCCCGCCGCATGAGCCTCTGCCACCAGTGCGGTCGGCTGCATGGTTTCTGTGTCGAGCACATGGCCCAGCCACGGACCGATCCCGTCGGCATAGGCGGCGATTTCTTCCAGTCCCTGCGCGCTCAGCATCTCGGCATAGCGCATGTCGGGTTCGTCCACCGGACCGCCTTCGGGTGCGATCAGCTGCACCAGTTTGAAATCGCTGCGCTGATCGAGCCGCTTGAGCGTGCCGACCTCGAAGCACTGGATGAACAGCGGGTCGCCCGCTTCGATGCCCAGATCGCGCAGTTCGCGCAGCAGCAGATCGACCATGTCGATGCCCTCGGCTTCGAGCAGGAAAGTGGGGTGCTTGAGTTCGGGATAGAGGCCCACGGCCCGACCGCGCTCCTCCCCCTTGGCGCGGACCAGTTGCACGACCTCGGCAAAGGTCGGGATCTGGTAGAGGCCGTTGTAGCGCGTGTTCGCAGGGCGGATATTGCCGACCCGCTCGCGGACCCGAAGCGTGCGCAGTTCGGCGAGCGTGAAGTCCTCGGCAAACCAGCCAGCGACGCGCTGCCCGTCGATGGTCTTTTCGCGGCGCAGATGCTCGAATTCCTCGCGGCTGGCGACATCGGTCGTCCCCGAAAGCTCGTTCTCGTGGCGCACGACAAGCTGGAGGTCTTTGGTCACGACCAGATCCGGCTCGATGAAATCGGCGCCCAGATCGATCGCCAGCTCATAGGCGGCGAGCGTGTGTTCGGGCCGTTCGCCGCTCGCACCGCGATGCGCGATGACGAGCGGCTCAGCGAACACGGCAGAGGGCATCATCACACTCGCGGCGAGCGCGGCTACGACAAGCTTGCGGACCATTCGTCTTCCTTGAAACCGACCAGAATTGTCGAACCGTGCTCGACCACTGGGCGCTTGATCATGGAGGGGTGCTGAACGAGCAATGCGACGGCCTTATGACTGTCGGCGGCATCGGCCTTTTCGGCATCGGTGAGCTTGCGATAAGTCGTGCCGCGTTTGTTGAGCACGGTTTCGATGCCTTTTGCCGCGATCCACGCTTCCAGCTTTGCCGGGTCCGCGCCTTCCTTCTTGTAGTCGTGGAATGTGTATTCGAGTCCCTTCGCGTCGAGCCAGTTGCGCGACTTCTTGACGGTGTCGCAGTTCGGGATGCCGTAGAGGTGGATGGTCATTGATATCCTCTGAAATTCGTCGGAGACAGATTGGTGGCCGCATCGAAATGTGCCAACCCCGTGTAACGTTTGGACGGGGGATACAATGGCATTTTGGGACGCAGACTTCACCACACGCATGGGCGCCGAAACCGCGACCGGTCAAGCGGGACTGGCGTGCTTTATCGTCGCGGGCTTTCGCGTCGTCGGGGCGCTGGTGTTTGGCGGGATGACCGGCTTCGATACGATTGAAGGGCAGATTATCGCGGCGCTGACCGCTGTTGAAGTGATCGCTGCACTGATTGCCGGCTTCCGGTTCCGGGCGGGCAAGGGTGCCTTTATCGGCATGGCTGTGGCCGCCTTGTTGGCGCTTTCAATCGTCAACGCGCTGGCCTCGCTCACCTTTGCAGGGATTATCTTCAACACGATTTTCCTGATCGTCATCGTGCAAGGCATCCGCGGTGCGCTGGTGCTGCGCAGGGGCGATTTTGCCGAGGACGAAATCGAAGCCTTCGAATAGGCTCCGCTAGCTGCGCGGCGCGAGATGCGCGTCGGCGATTGCCACCGCCAGCGCATCGGCGGCATCGCTGCCTGCGACTTTCGCGCCGGGCAGCAGCACTTTGATCATGGCTGCGACCTGGCGCTTGTCGGCAGCGCCGGTGCCGACCACCGCTTTTTTCACCAGTCGCGCGGCGTGTTCGTTGACGGCGAGCCCCGCCGCCCCGCAGGCCGCCAGCACGCACCCGCGCGCCTGCGCCAGCTTGAGCGTCGATTTCGGATTCTCGTTGACGAACACCTCCTCGCACGCGGCGCGGGCGGGAGAATGGGAGGCTATCACCTCGGCAATTCCGCCGTGCAAAAGCGCCAGCCGCTCGGCCATCGGCGCTTTTGCATCGGTTTTGATCTGCCCGTTGGCGATATGCGAGAGCCGCGATCCTTCGACGCGGATCACACCCCAGCCGGTGCAGCTGAGCGAGGGGTCCAGACCCAGAAGGATCATCGGAGCCGGATCAGCCCAGCTTCTCCATCACATCGTCGGAGATTTCGTAATTGCCCCAGACGGTCTGCACGTCATCGTCATCGTCGAGCGTGTCGATCAGCTTCAACAGCGTGCCGGCGTTCTTCTCATCCATCTCGACGGTGAGATTGGGCTTCCACGCGAGCTTGACCTCCTTGGCCTCGCCCAGCGTCGATTCGAGCGCCGATGCGACCCCGTGGAGGTCTTCGGCAGCGGTCCAGATTTCATGGCCGTCTTCCGACGAGGCGATATCTTCCGCGCCTGCTTCGAGAGCGGCTTCGAGGACTTTCTCCTCATCGCCCGCATCGGCGCCATATTCGATGTAGCCGACACGCTCGAACCCGTGCGCCACCGAACCTTCGGTGCCGAGGTTGCCGCCGTTCTTCGAGAACGCGGTGCGGACCGAGGTCGCGGTGCGGTTGCGGTTGTCGGTCAGCGCCTCGACGATGATCGCGCTGCCGCCGGGGCCGTAGCCTTCGTAGCGGACTTCTTCATAGTTCTCGCCGTCCGCAGCAGAGGCCTTATCGATCGCGCGCTGAATATTGTCCTTCGGCATCGACTGGGCTTTCGCGGTGTTGATCGCGAGCCGCAGACGCGGGTTCATGTCGGGATCGGGCGTGCCCATTTTCGCTGCCACGGTGATTTCGCGGCTCAGCTTCGAAAACAGGTTCGAACGCTTTTTGTCCTGCGCACCCTTGCGGTGCATGATGTTCTTGAATTTGGAATGGCCTGCCATGGTGTATCCTCGAAAGGGGACTTTCTTTGTCTATCGGGTTTGCGGCATCTTAAGCGCGTAATAAGAGGGCGTGCATTAGACGCATGAGCGATATGACGACAAGCCCTCAGAACACAGCCGAAATCGAAGCCGTATTTGGTGACGCCCCGCCCGCTGCACAAGCCGCCGTGCCAGCCCCGACCATGGTGGGCGAATGGCGCAGGTTCGGCGCGTTCCTGAAGCGTCCGACGCTGGACGACAGCGGGCGAGCCGCCCGGCCCTTCGAAGTGCTGCTGCGGATCTATGCGCTCGACATGGCGATCATGCTGGTGCTGATCTCCTGCGCTGCGATTGCGATTGCGCTTGGTGTGGAGCTGCCGGAAACCGCGCTGGCGGGGATGGAGTTCACACTCGTGCTGATCGCGCTGGTGGTGATCGTCGCGCCGGTGATGGAAGAGCTGATTTTCCGCAGCTGGCTGTCGGGGAAGCCCGCGCAAGTGCTCGCGTGGTTCGCTGTCGTGCTGGCATTCGGCGCGGTTAGCATCTTCGGCAATGAGGGCGCGGTTCCGCCGTGGCCGTTCCTGATCGCGGGACTTGCGGGCGTCGTGCTGTCGCTCGCGCTCTTGTGGCGAAAGCCCGCGTGGCGCTGGTTCGCCAAGGGATTTCCGGTGTTTTACTGGCTGTCGGTGCTCAGCTTCGCACTCGTCCACCTTGCCAATTTCGAGGAAGGCGGCGCGGTTCTGTTTGCGCTGGTGCTGCCGCAATTCGTGCTCGGCACGATGCTCGGCTATGTCCGCACCCGCATCGGACTGTGGGCTGCAATCGCGCTCCACGCCGCGCACAATGCAACCGCGCTGACGATTGCCTCGCTGGCGATGACTGCGGGCTAGCGACAGCCAGCCCGCACATCATCACTCTTAGCCCATGCCGAGCGCGGCTTTGTACACCTCGAGGATGGTTTCCATCTCGCTGCGGTCGTCGGGCTTCATCTTACGCAGGCGCACGACCTGGCGCATGATCTTGACGTCATAGCCGACAGCCTTGCCCTCGGCGTAAACGTCGCGGATGTCGTCCGCGATGCCCTTCTTCTCTTCTTCGAGGCGCTCGATACGTTCGATCAGCAGGCGCAGGCGGTCGTCGGTGGCGTCGGCCATGGTGGTGGGGTGCTCCAAAAGAATCAGTGGTGAATGTCGAAGCGCCGGACTTACCAGCCGCGAGGCTCATGCAAAGCGGCAATCTTTCCGCTTTCCACCACTCTCCGAAGAGCGCCGCGCTCCTGGCCCAGCTCTCGCCCGATCCCTGTCCTTGCAAGCCCTCCGCCAATCTGTAGTGTCTGGCAGCAGTTCGCAGCGGTTTTCTAAGGGGGGAAGCCAAATGGGTTTTGTGTCGATCTCCTGTCCGCGCCATGCGGAGGCGCGCCGTGGCCGATAATCCGCCGCCGAAGATTGCGATCGAAACGCCCGAACAGGCGACCATCCAGCCGCTCAAACATGCTGAGAAAAGCGGCAATGTCACCGTTTTCTGCGGCCATATGTTCAACGCCGGAAGCGAAGCCGAAGCGGCGCTTGCACGGCGCGTGCACGAAGAGCTGGACCGGCTCGAAATCTCGGTCGGTTACGGCCCGCTCGCCTGCGGCGCCGACATCGTGATCGCCGAAGCGCTGATCGAACGCGGGGCCGAGCTCAACGTGGTTCTGCCTTTTGCCGAAGAGGACTTTATAGAGGTCAGCGTCGAATGCGGCGGGCCCGAATGGCGCGCACGGTTCGAGGCGTGCCGCGATGCTGCCAACACGGTCAATTTCGCAACCCCGGGCGCCTATGTCGGTGACGACAACCAGTTTGCCTACAACACGCTGTTCGCCATGGGTCTGGCCGCTCTCCGCGCTCAGGAAATCGGCGGCGAGGCATTTCAGCTGGCGGTGGTGTCTGACAGCTTCAAGAGTTTCTCGACCACCGGAATAGCCGGCACGCAGGCCGATATGCGGCTGTGGCAGTCGTTGGGGCGCGAGACGGTGGTGATCCCCGCAGGCGCAGTCCCGCGTGATCTGAAATTCCCGCCCAAACCCGAATTCACCGGCGGCACGCGGCGCGAAATCCGTTCGATCATCTTTGCCGACTACAAGGGATTTTCGCGCATCGGGGAGCGCGAATTGCCCGATTTCATGAACGTGGTGATGGGCCGCATCGCGCAGGTGCTGCACGATTTCGGCGACCATGTGGAATTCCGCAACACCTGGGGCGATGCAATCTACGCAGTGATCGACGAACCCAAGACCGCCGCCGCCATCGCGCTCGCGCTACAGGATGAGCTCGCCGATTTGCCCGCGGGTCTGATCCCCGATGGCGCGGTCGCAGGCATGCGCACGGGCGTGCATTACGGCCCGATCTGGGTCGGGACCGACCGCATCACGGGCAACCGCCTGTGGTATGGCGGCGAGGTCAACCGCACCGCGCGGATCGAGCCGGTAACGCCGGTGGGCGGCGTCTATTGCACCGAAAGCTTTGCCGCTGCGCTGCTGATGGATGATTGCAGCAACTGCAAATTCACCCCCGTCGGCCGCGTGCGCCTGCCCAAGAATTACGGCGAGCTGGACCTGTTCCGGCTGGAGCGCGCGGCGACTCCGGGGCTTTAATCCGCCCTACCCGGCCTTGTTCTTGGCGATGCTCGCTTCCATCGCGGCAAGCTGCGCCTCGGTTGCAGGGGTCTGACGGGTCGCCTTCCACTCCTCCTGCGGCATGCCGTGGATCAATTCACGCGCAGCCGCCTTGTCGCCTTCGAAGCCAGCATCGCGAATCCAGTCGGCGAGGCAATTGCGGCAGAAACCCGAAAGCCCCATCAGATCGATATTCTGCGCGTCATGGCGGTGCTGCAAATGGCGCACCAGCCGCCGGAAAGCCGCTGCGGCCACCGCATCGTCGAGTGTGTCGAGAGCATCGGAGGAGGAGCTAGGTGAATTCATCTGTTGCCTTTTCCTTGAGTTGCAATTCTGCTGTGCCATAGCGCGCGAAACACTATTGGGAACACCATGACGAAACGCGATCACACGAGGATCGACCCGCGCGGTCGCAAGGTCAAGATTCTGGCGACCATCGGACCGGCCAGCAGCTCGCCCGAAATGCTGCGCAAGCTGTTCAAGGCAGGCGCCGATGCCTTCCGCGTCAATATGAGCCACGGCAGCCACGAGGATCACGAGAAGTCGATTCAGGCGATCCGTGCGCTCGAAAAGGAATTTGCGCGCCCCATCGCGATCCTTGCCGACCTTCAGGGGCCCAAGCTCCGCGTCGGCGAATTCACCGGCGGCAAGGCGGTTATCCGGCATGGCGGGCATTTCAATCTCGACCGCGATCCCAGCCCCGGCGACGACAGCCGCGTGTGCCTGCCGCATCCCGAACTCTTCGGCATCATGGAGCGCGGGCAGCGGCTTTTGATCAATGACGGCAAGATCAAGCTGGAAGTGCGCGAGGCGGACGAGAACCGCATCCGCTGTTCGGCGATTGTCGGCGGGGTTATCTCCGACCGCAAGGGTGTGAACGTGCCCGATGCCGAAATCCCCATCCCCGCGCTGACCGATAAGGACAAGAAAGATCTCGCCTTTGCGGTCCAGCATGGCGCGGACTGGGTTGCGCTCAGTTTCGTCCAGCGCCCTGAAGACCTTGCCGAAGCACGCAAGCTGATCGCCTCGCATGGCGGCGAGGGTGTCGCGCTGTGCGCCAAGATCGAAAAACCGATGGCGGTCAATCGCCTCGCCGAACTGATCGAAATGGCCGATGGCATCATGGTCGCACGCGGCGATCTGGGCGTTGAACTCGACCCCTATGAAGTCCCGCCGCTGCAAAAACGGATTGTCGCTGCCAGCCGCGAGGCAGGCAAGCCGGTGATCGTTGCAACGCAAATGCTCGAAAGCATGATCGAAAGCCCGATGCCGACCCGTGCCGAGGTCTCCGACGTTGCCAATGCGGTCTATGACGGGGCCGATGCGGTGATGCTGAGCGCCGAGAGCGCGGCGGGCGACTGGCCCGAGGAATCGGTGGCGATGATGCACAACATCGCCACTCAGGTCGAACGCGACGAGGGCTACAAGGAACGCGTGCGGATGCTCGACACTCCGCCTGATTCGACCACATCCGATGCGCTCGCGCATAGCTGCATGACGATTGCCGACACCGTGCCGATCAGCGCGATCACCGTCTTCACCGCAAGCGGTTCGACTGCGCGGCGGGTGGCGCGCGAGCGGCCCGATACGCCGATGCTGGTGCTTACCCCGTCGACCCGCACTGCCCGCCGGACCGCGCTGCTGTGGGGCGCGCATGCGGTGGTGACGAAGGATATCGGCAGCTTTGAAGAGATGATCGCCAAGGGCAAGCGAATGGCGCTGCGCCATGGTTTCGGCACGGCGGGATCGAAGCAGATCGTGCTCGCCGGCGTGCCCTTCGGTACACCGGGCGCGACCAATCTGCTGCATGTGGTGACACTCACCGGCGACGAACTTTCGAAACACGGACAAAGATGATGAGAAACCCGATCAAGACCCTCGCCCGTCTGGCTGTTGTCTTCGCCATCACTCCAGCCGTCACCCTCGCCGCTCCCGTCTGGGCGCAGGCCGATGTGCTCGAGGACGGTATGGATGTTGCCGAGGAGTTTCCCGAATACACCTTCGCCTGTCCCGACGGCGGCTACGAGACCGGATGCGATGCCTTCGACGTCGAAAATGCCATTGCAATCGAAGGCGTGGAAGCGTCGGCCTTTGCCGATCGCTGCCTATATACAACCGAAGCCGACTGCTCGGTTATCGCCAATGGCCAGGTAAACCGGTCGGACGAAGCGCCGCTCTACTGGCAGATCCTCGGCCTTCAGCCTTCGGACGGCCCCTATATCGAAATGATCGTGCTGGCCGAGATCGACGGGCCTGTGCCGAATGTCCTGCTGTCTCAGCAGGTCGAAGGCTATTTCGATCCGCCGGTTGCGGTGCGCGACGGGGACGGTCGTTTCCTGCTACACGTGCCTGCGCGCAACCGCCGCCTCGGCAATGCCGACATCATGCTCTACACCAGCGGCATGGGTTGGAACTGGTCGAGCGCGCAGCAAATCCGCGCAGATATCGACGCGCTGCTGCCCAAGGGTTTCCAGACCGATAACCCGATCGTGTTCAACCTGCGCGAAAACTTCGCCTTTGCCCCCGTGCGCCGTGACGATGACGCAGGGTGTTGCGCCACCGGAGGTCTGGTGAGCGTGGAGTTCGAGCAGGAAGACAACGCGCTCACCGTGACGCGCGTCGGGTTTCTCGAAATGCAGCCCGTAGGCGAGCGCCGCTATGCCGCGCCGGACGAGGCATCCTGAACTTGGCGATGCCGAGCGCCGATAACCGCTTCACCCGGCGCTTCGGGCTACTAACGCCCATCGCCGCAGCACCCATGGCCTTTGCCAGCGGCGGCGAACTGGCGGCAGCGGGCGCGAAAGCGGGCGCGCTGGGAATGGTCGGCGGAGCCTATGGCGACCGCGACTGGACCGCGCGCGAATACACCTCTGCGGTGAAACTGCTCAGCGATGACGAGGCTGCGGTGGCGCGGCTCGGCTGCGGCTTCATCACATGGCGAATGGAGCAGGACCGCTCGGCGCTCGACTGGCTGCTCGATCAGGATCACACGCCTGCCGCGATCATGCTGTCCTTCGGCGATCCAACGGAGGTAGCGAAACCGATCACTGTGCGCGGCATTCCCCTGATCTGCCAGATTCAGACCATCGCGCAACTGCCACAGGCAGTCGAAGCGGGGGCTTGCGTGATCGTTGCCCAAGGCGGCGAGGCGGGCGGGCACGGCATGAACGCGCTCGACGGGCGCAGCACTTTCACGCTCGTTCCCGAAGTGGCCGACTGGCTCGCAGCCCATGCGCCCGATGTGCAATTGCTCGCAGCGGGAGGCATTGCCGACGGGCGCGGGCTGGCAGCCGCGCTGATGCTTGGCGCGGACGGCGCGCTGGTGGGATCGCGGCTTTGGGCCAGCGAGGAATCGCTCGCCACCGCTGCCGCGATCGACACCGCGATCGCCGCAGACGGAGACGGTTCGGCGCGTAGCAAGGTGTTCGACATTTTGCGCGAGAAGGACTGGCCCGCCGAATACGATTTCCGCGCGCTGCGGAACGCGATCCACCGCGAGGGGGAGGAAAGGATTGCCGACCTCGAAGCCGATCCCGCCGCAGCGATTGCCGACTACAAGGCGGGTGTTGCTACAGGCGATTTCACCCGCGCGCATGTCACCGTGGGCGAAGGCACGGGGCTGATCCGCAGCTCGGCAAGCGCAGGCGAGATCATCCGCACCATCGACGCAGAGGCACGCCGCCTGCTCGGGGAAGCTTAGCCCGCAGCCCGCTCCAACCGGCGGCGAGCACGTTCCTCACCGATCAGCGGCAGCAGTTCGCCCATGTCGGGGCCGTGGTTCATTCCCGTGAGCGCCTGACGCAGCGGCAGGAACAGCGCCTTGCCCTTGCGGCCGGTGCTTTCCTTGAGCGCCGAAGTCAGCGCGCCCCACGGATCATCGCCCCAGGTCAGTGCCTGCGCCGCCTCGGCAAGATAGGCGCGGTCTTCGTCCGCGATTTCGACCTGCTCGATGGGGCCGGTGACGAGCCGCCACCATTCGCTGACCTCGTCCACGGTCGAGACATTGGGCTGCACCGCGTGCCAGCCCGCCTCGTCCATTCCTTCGGGTAGGCGGTCCTTCACCGCGTCATAGCGCATGGCGTGGACGATGGCGGTGTTGACCCGCTCCAGCTCGGCATCGTCGAACTTGGCAGGCGCGCGGCCAAAGGTCGAAAGATCGAAACTGTCGAGCAGCGCCGCGCGGTCGGCAATCGGTTCGACCGGCAGCGAAGTGCCCAGCCGCGCAAGGAGCGCAATGATCGCTTCGGGTTCGATGCCCTTTTCACGGAAAGAATCGCAGCCCAGCGAACCGAGCCGTTTCGACAGCTTGCCTTCCTTGCCCATCAGCAGCGCTTCGTGTGCGAAGGCGGGCGGTTCGGCCCCCATGGCGGTGAACATCTGGATCTGGACTGCGGTGTTCGAGACGTGATCCTCGCCGCGCAGCACCTGCGTGATGCCCATGTCGATATCGTCGACCGTGCTCGGCAGCATATAGAGCCATGAGCCGTCGGCGCGGCGGATGACGGGGTCCGACAATTGCGCAGGGTCAAACTTGACTTTGCCGCGCACGCCATCGGTCCATGCGATCGCTTCGTCATGGTCGAGTTTGAAGCGCCAGTGCGGGGCCACGCCTTCGGCCTCTTTCGCGGCGCGCTGTTCTTCGGTGAGCGCCAGCGCAGCGCGGTCGTAGATCGGCGGCAGGCCGCGGCCCAGCTGCACTTTGCGCTTCAGCTCAAGCTCCTGCGCGGTTTCATAGGCGGGATAGATGCGGCCCGCTTCTCGCAGCCGCTCGAACGCGGCCTGATAGGCTTCCAGTCTCTGAGACTGGCGCTCTTCGCGGTCGGGCGTCAGACCAAGCCATGCAAGGTCGGCACGGATCGCTTCGACATATTCCTCTTTTGATCGTTCGGCATCCGTGTCGTCGATGCGCAGCACGAATGTGCCGCTCGACTTGCGCGCCAGCATCCAGTTGTGGAGCGCGGTGCGGATATTGCCGACATGCAGCCGGCCGGTAGGTGAAGGGGCAAAACGGGTGGTGATCATGGCGCTTGCGCTAGCGGGAAAATCTGCCCAGTCCTAGCACCAAAGGGAGAGTCGAGAGATGGATGACACAGCTTTTCGTGAAACGGTGAACCAGGCGAAGCTGCCGGGCTGTTCGGCGATGATCGTGGACCGCGACGGTGTGCGCTATTCACACGCCAGCGGCGAGCGCGATGCGGTCGCGCACAAGCCGATGGCGCTCGATACCAAGTGCCAGATTGCCTCGATGACCAAGGCGATCGTGTCGGTCGCGGCCATGCAGCTGGTCGAGCGCGGCTTGCTCGACCTCGATGCGCCTATCGGGGACCTTCTTCCCGATCTGGCCGATCCGCAAGTGCTCGAAGGGTTTGCCGATGACGGCAGCCCCAAGCTTCGCCCGGCGGTCCGCCCGATCACCTTGCGGCACCTGCTGACGCACACGGCGGGGCTCGGCTATTTCTTCATCCATCCCGAAGTGCTGCGCTATTACGGTCACGTCGGAATGCCGGTGCCGGGAAGCAAGGCGAGCATCAAAATGCCTTTGATGTTCGATCCGGGCGACAGTTGGGAATACAGCGTGGGGACCGATTGGGTCGGCCTCGCGGTAGAGGCAGCGAGCGGAAAGGGCCTGCGCGAATATCTGGCGGAAAATGTTTTCCAGCCGCTCGGCATGGCGGATACGGGCTTTCACGATAGCCCGCTCCCCGATGGCGCGGCGATCCATCGGCGGCGCGGTGACGGCTTTGCAATCGAGCCGATGTTCCTTGGCGGAGGCGAGTTTGACAGCGGCGGTGGCGGGCTGGTTTCGACCGCGCCCGACTATGCGCGGTTCCTGCGCATGATCCTGCGCGGCGGCGAACTGGACGGAGCGCGCATCCTCACCGAAGAGTCGGTTGCAGAGATGAGCCGCAACCAGATTGGCGACATTCGTGCAGGCTATATGGGTTCGTCCATGCCCGACCTTGCCGCCCCTTTCGACAACTTCCCCGACCAGCACACCGGCTGGGGGCTGGGCTTCCTCATCAATCCAGAGCAAGGGCCCGCCGGGCGCTCACCCGGCAGCCTCGCGTGGGCGGGGATTTTCAATTCCTACTACTGGATCGACCCGACCGAAGGCGTCGCTGGCGTGTTCGTCTCGCAAATGGCGCCGTTCGGTGATCCCGGCGCGCTCGAATCCTTCGCGGCGCTGGAACGCCTGGCCTATAGCTGAGCGCTCAGGCGCATTGTGCCTCGGCCATGACCAGATCGACCGCGTCGTTCCAGATGCGGTCGATACGGTCGTGACGGACGAGGCCGTCGATCTGTTTGCCGAATTCCGCCCGGTCGCCGCGCCATGCGGCCTCGAGCATCCGGCCAAGTGTCAGCTCGTCATGGCTAAGGCACCCGCAGCAAAAGCGGCGCACATGCACGGTTTCGGGCCAGGCCTTCGTGACCGTTTCGAGCAATTGCAGCGTCTTGATCGCAATGCTTATCCGGCCGAGCCGCTGGGTGAGTTCGGGCACCGGATCGCTGTGTGAACGCTCGTGCAGGGCAATCAGGCGCAGCGCATAGACAAATCGGCCCGCGACCGGGTGCAGGCTGCGGACCTGCGGTGGCTGCGCAAGCTTGGCGACAGCGGTGCGGGTGGCGGCGGAGGGGGCGTGATGACGGGGCATGGTTCTCCTGCGGCTTTGAGTGGCAACAGGGGAAACCATGCCTTCATTGCAAATGGTTCGCAATAGCATTATTTGGACAGGCTATTGGCTGTAGAGCGTCACCGAATGACCGTTCCCCGACAAGCGGATCGCATTCGACGGCGTACGCTCGGCGCGGGTAACCGCATCGAGGGCCTGCGACAGAGCGGTTTGACCGGCTGAAATCGCAACGGCGCAAACCGGCGGTGGAGGTTCGCCGGGCGCAGGCGGTGGGCCAATCCCATGCCGCTGCATGGCAAGCGCTTCACCGTCAAACTCGATTCCCCAGACAAAGCCCGCGCAGGTCGGCTCGAAAGACAGGATCGGCCCGTCGATCGATAGCGCAATCGCCTCGCCATTCGGGAGTTCAGCATCATCGACACCCGCGACCCGATATTCGCCAAGCAGGTCTCCAACAGACGTGATCGCAACTCCATCGGGGACCGTATCAGGAGCGGTCTGGCCGCTTCCGTCCGAGGACACGACGCGCTCGTCATCCCCCTTATCGGCGGTCGGCGAGCAGGCAGCGAGCGCGAGCAGCAGGGCGGGCGCGAGGCGGAACGCTGTAGTCATGCACCGAGACTAAGCCCCCATTCCTGCACCACAAATGAAAAACCCCGGCGGATCGCTCCACCGGGGTTTTTCTATGTCTTGGCTATGAAGCGCTTATTCGGCTGCGGGTGCGTCTCCGCCGCCCATGGCTGCCTTCATGGCTTCTTCGCTCGACACCGGATCGGCGGGAACTTCGGGTTCCGAAGCGCCTTCTGCAGCGAGAGCTTCCTGCTGCTTCTTCCAAGCGGCCTTCAGCGCTGCGTCGCGGCTCGAAGCGGTCACGCGCATGCGGTTCATGCCTGCGCCGGTACCTGCCGGGATCAGACGGCCCACGATCACGTTCTCCTTGAGACCGATCAGCGTGTCCTTCTTACCTTCGACCGATGCCTGCGTCAGCACGCGGGTCGTTTCCTGGAACGACGCCGCCGAGATGAAGCTGCGGGTCTGCAGCGACGCCTTGGTGATACCGAGCAGGATCGGCGTGCCTTCAGCCGGCTGCTTGTTCTTGGCAAGCTTCGCGTTGACCTCGAGCATTTCGGCGTAGTCGACCTGTTCGCCCGGCAGCAGGGTGGTGTCGCCACCATTGGTGATCTCNACCTTNTGCAGCATCTGGCGAACGATCACCTCGATGTGCTTGTCGTTGATCTTCACGCCCTGCAGTCGGTAGACTTCCTGAATCTCGTTGACGAGATACTCGGCCAGAGCCTCGACACCCATGACTTCGAGGATGTCGTGCGGGTTTGGCGAGCCGGNAATCAGGGTATCACCCTTCTTCACGAAGNCGCCTTCCTGCACGTCGATCACNTTGGTCTTGGGGATCAGGTACTCNACTGCATCACCTTCCTCGGGNACNATCGCNATCTTGCGCTTCGCCTTGTANTCGCGNACGAATTCNATCTTNCCCGAAATNTTGGCGATGACCGANNTGTCCTTGGGAAGACGTGCTTCGAACAGCTCGGCAACACGCGGCAGACCGCCGGTGATGTCGCGCGTCTTGGCGGCTTCACGCGATGCACGCGCGAGGATGTCACCGGCTTCGACAGTGTCACCATCGGCAACCGAGAGCGTGGTGCCCGGAGCGAGCATGTAGCGCTGCGCTTCGGTTTCGTCCTCGCTCTGGCCTTCGCCCAGAAGGGTGAGACGCGGACGCAGCTCTTCCTTCTTCTTGCGGCCGGTGGCGCGGTTTTCGGTCACGACACGCTGGGCGATACCCGTTGCATCGTCGGTCTGCTCTTCGAGGGTCGAGCCTTCGACGAGGTCCTGATACTTCACGACACCCGATTGCTCGGTGATGATCGGCAGCGAGAACGGATCCCATTCTGCCAGACGATCGCCTTCCTTGACCTTCGCGCCGTCCTTGAAGTGCAGCACGGTACCATAGGGCACCTTGTGCATTTCACGCTCACGACCTTCGGCGTCGATAATCGCCAGCTCGCCGTTGCGTGCGAGGCTGAGGATACGACCCTTCTTGTCGGTGATGGTCGGCATATCGCGGTATTCGATCTTACCTTCCGAAATCGACTCGAGGTGCGAGGTTTCGTTCAGCTGTGCCGCACCACCGATGTGGAAGGTACGCATGGTCAGCTGGGTGCCCGGCTCACCGATCGACTGTGCAGCGATAACGCCGACAGCTTCACCGATGTTCACCGGAGTACCGCGGGCAAGGTCACGGCCATAGCAGGTCGCACAAACGCCCTGTTCGGCTTCGCAAACCAGCGGCGAACGGATCTTGGCAGATTGTGTTTCAGCCGCCTCGATTTCCTTCACCATCGGTTCGTCGATCAGCGTGCCCGCCGGAACGATCACTTCGCCGGTGGCTGCGTTGACGATGTCCTCGGCCGTGGTGCGGCCCAGAATACGCTCGCCCAGCGAGGCGATGACCGAACCACCCTGAACGATGGCGCGCATTTCGAGCGCGTTCTCGGTCTTACAGTCTGTTTCGACAATCGTGCAGTCCTGCGACACGTCGACCAGACGACGGGTCAGGTAACCCGAGTTCGCCGTCTTGAGCGCCGTATCCGCGAGGCCCTTACGAGCGCCGTGGGTCGAGTTGAAGTATTCAAGAACGGTCAGACCTTCCTTGAAGTTCGAGATAATCGGGGTCTCGATGATCTCGCCCGACGGCTTGGCCATGAGGCCGCGCATACCGGCAAGCTGCTTCATCTGCGCCGGCGAACCACGCGCACCCGAGTGGCTCATCATGTAGATCGAGTTGATGTCGGCCTCGCGGCCGTCCTTGTCGATCGGACGCGCCTTGATCTCTTCCATCATCGCGTCGGCGACGAGGTCACCGCACTTCGACCAGGCGTCAATCACCTTGTTGTACTTTTCCTGCTGGGTGATCAGACCGTCCTGATACTGCTGCTCGTAATCGGCAACCTGGCTCTTGGTGGTCTCGACCAGCTTTTCCTTCGCGTCGGGGATGATCATGTCATCCTTACCGAAGGAGATACCGGCGCGGAATGCGTGGCGGAAGCCCAGCACCATGATAGCGTCGGCGAACAGCACGGTGTCCTTCTGGCCGGTGTGACGATAAACTTCGTCGATCACCTCGCCGATGTCCTTCTTGGTGAGAAGGCGGTTGATGATGTCGAAGGGAACCTTGTGGTTCTTCGGCAGACATTCACCGATCAGCATACGGCCCGGCGTCGTTTCAAAGCGCTTCATCACCACATTGCCGTCCTCATCGGCCTGCGGGACGCGGGCGATGATCTTGGAGTGGAGCGTGACCGCCTTGGTTTCGAGCGCCTGGTGCACTTCGGCCATATCGGCAAAGCGCGGCAGTTTCTCGACCTTCGAACCGTCTTCGTTTTCGAGGTATTCGGGAGTCTTTTCCTGACGTTCCATCGACAGGTAGTAGATCCCCAGAACCATGTCCTGCGAAGGCACGATGATCGGCTTGCCGTTAGCGGGCGAGAGGATGTTGTTGGTCGACATCATCAGCACGCGCGCTTCGAGCTGCGCTTCGAGCGACAGCGGCACGTGGACCGCCATCTGGTCACCGTCGAAGTCGGCGTTGAAGGCCGAGCAGACCAGCGGGTGAAGCTGGATAGCCTTACCTTCGATCAGCACGGGTTCGAACGCCTGGATGCCCAGACGGTGAAGCGTCGGCGCGCGGTTCAGCAGAACCGGGTGCTCGCGGATCACTTCGTCGAGGATGTCCCAGACTTCCTTGCGTTCCTTTTCGACCCACTTCTTTGCCTGCTTGAGCGTCATGCTCAGGCCCTTGGCGTCGAGACGGGCGTAGATGAACGGCTTGAACAGCTCGAGCGCCATCTTCTTGGGCAGGCCGCACTGGTGCAGCTTGAGTTCCGGCCCGGTCACGATGACCGAACGGCCCGAATAGTCGACGCGCTTACCCAGAAGGTTCTGGCGGAAGCGGCCCTGCTTGCCCTT
>PALE01000017.1 GCA_002706445.1 Erythrobacteraceae bacterium | reverse complement strand
CAGCGGCTGGCGGATTCAGGTCACTGACGGCGATGAAACCCATGTGAAGCGATTGCGCCTTCACGCTCCCGATACGCCGACGCCCGAACCCGTTGCAGACGAAGCCGTGCAATAATCGCACCTTGGTCAGGAATTTTCCGGTTTCCCTTCGATTTTCTGCATCCTATGGAATGGCAATTGCGTAGCTCCTGCTAAACAGGAGCATATTGACCATGCCAGCACGTCGCCTTCCCCCCCTTCGCGCTCTCGAAGCCTTCATGCGTACCGTGCGCCTTGGCTCGGCGCGCGCTGCGGCTGAAGAGATCGGGCTCAGCCCCTCTGCCTTGTCGCGGCGCATCAGCAATCTCGAAGAATTCGTCGGCAAGAAGCTGTTCACCCGCGCGCGCCAGTCGATGCAATTGACCGATGAGGGGCAGGCCTTCTTCGAAGCGGTCAATCCGCATATGGAGGCGCTGACCCGCGCGGTGGAAAGCCAGTCGGAGAACATCTCGCTGCTGCGTCTGCGTTTGGGTGTGCTGCCGATGTTCGGCAGCCAGCGGCTGTTCCCGCGGCTCGGAGAATTGCGCAAGCGCCACCCGCTGCTGCACATCGATATCGACACTGCACCGCATCTCGAAGACCGCGTCGGCGATACGCTCGACGCGGCGATCATCCTCTCGCGCGGGCCGGCCAGCGGGCTGCATGCGGTGCGGCTCGATCACAATTTCGTGCACGCGATCTGCTCTCACGAGTTGGCGGCGGGCATCGGGAGCACTGTGACTGAAGAGGCGCTGTCGAAGCAGACCTTCCTCATCCACAACGAGCTGCCTGAAAGCTTTGCCGCGTGGAAGGCCGCCAACGATCTGGGCGATCTCGAACCGGCGGCGATCGATCACTACGATTCCGGTGCGCTCATGCTCGAAGCGGCTGCGCAGGGGCTGGGCATTGCGATCATGCATGACGATCACCTGCGGCGTGCAGGCGATAGCCGGCTGACCAATCTGCCGGGCGTCGAAGTGCAGAGCCCCTATAGCTATTGGTTCGTCTGCAAGCCGACTGCGCTCGAAATGCGCCCGGTGCGACTGTTCCACGATTGGCTGGTGAGAGCGGGGCTTTAAGCCCTGTTACACCGCCGTATCGTCGGGCACGGAGGGCTTTTGCGCCGAATATCGTACAGGCGGCACGTCATGGGCGAAATTACGCAGCGGCTTTCCCAGCGCCTCGATCAGTGCCTCCTCGATCCGCTTGCGCGATTCGACACCGATAGCCTTTCGGCCCACGTAGTCGGCGGGGCTGAAAGGTTCGAGGAAGCGGATCCGCAGCTCGAACGTGCCTTTGCGCGCCAGAACACGCTTGGCATTGTTCAGCCCGCCTTCTTCACCGATCCAGCCGATCCATTCGGCGACCTGTCCGTAATCGAGCAGCACCGGCTGCACGAGCACGCCGGGGGGAGGGGGCTCGAGCACGCTCAACATGCTGGTCTTGAACGGTAGAAGCGATTGGCCGTCGGTCGTGGTCCCTTCGGGGAAGACGGTAACCGCCCAATTGTCTGCCAGCGCCTCTTTGAGCGCATTGATCTGTTCGGCCACGCCAAGGCGGTGCTCGCGCTTCACATAGACCGTGCGGTTCATTCCCGCGAGCCAGCCGACGACGGGTGCTTTTTCCAGTTCGGCCTTGGCGACAAAAGCGGTCCCGCAGGCGCCCGCAAGGCTCAAGATGTCCATCCAGGAAACGTGATTGGCGACATAGAACACATCGCGTTTCAGATGCGTGCCCTCAACTTTCACCCGTGCGCCCGAAACCCAGGCGGCATAGCGCAGGAACCACATCGGAAAGGGCGAGCCATAGGCGACGATGCGAAACAGGTAGTGCAGCGGCACGAAGATCACGATCAGCGCGACGAGCATCGCCACCCTGCGGCTGAGCCGCAGCCAGCCTCTGATCGACAACGGGGTGCTTTCGCCGCGCGCGGCGGCAACGCGCAGCGCCCAGGCTGCGTCTATATTCGGCGCATCGATCCCGGTCGCTTCGCCCGGATCGCTCATCAGTCTTCGCCGCGCGACAGCCGCACGCCGTAAAGCTCCATGCGGTGATCGACGAGCCGGTAGCCGAGCTTCTCGGCGATCTGGCGTTGCAGCGCTTCGACTTCGGGATCGACGAATTCGACAACCTTGCCGGTTTCGACGTCGATCAGGTGATCGTGGTGCGCTTCGGGCACGGGTTCATAACGCGAGCGACCATCGCCAAAGNCGTGCCGGTCGAGAATGCCCGCCTCTTCGAACAGGCGGACGGTGCGATAGACGGTGGCGATCGAAATGTTGTCGTCGATCTCCGACGCGCGCTGGTGCAGCAATTCGACGTCGGGGTGGTCATCGCTCTCCGACAGGACGCGCGCAATGACGCGGCGCTGTTCGGTGATCCGCAGGCCCTTTTCGGCGCACAACTGTTCAAGGTCGATTTTGTGGGGCAAGCGAGTGTCTCTCTCGAATGGGCAACTTTACGCCGGATTGGCCGACATAGCAGGTGAAGCCCGAGCTTTACCCAGATGCAAGCGTTTGCTCAAGTTTGCGGGCACACAGCGTCCCCCGCCCGTTTTTCGGTGAGGGCGGGGGAGCGCCGGGAACCCGCTATGCAGACGGCTTACTTGGCCTTGCGACGACCGCGACCGGCCGAAGGCTTGCGGCCCAGACCGATCTTCTTCGCCAGATCGCGGCGCTTTTCGGCATAGTTGGGGGCAACCATCGGATAGTCGGCGGGCAGGCCCCAACGCGCACGATATTCTTCGGGCGTCATGTCGTAATTGGTGCGAAGATAGCGCTTGAGCATTTTCAGCTTCTTGCCGTCTTCGAGGCAGACNANNTANTCGGGCTTCACCGANGCGCGGANCGACACNGCCGGTTCGGGCCGTTCTTCTTCGACTTCGGCTTCTTCGCCAAGACCGGAGAGTGCATTGTAGACGTTGGTGATCAGCCCCGGCACCGCTTCGACATCAACATTGTTGTTGCTGAGGTGAGCCGCGACGATATCGCTGGTCAGCGTGATGAGCGTTTCCTTCATCTCGATTTCCAAATTTTGCATGAGTTCCTCGTTTTTTATGGTTCGGATTTTTCCGATTCCTCGCGCATGGCGTAGTATACTTGTATTTGCAAGTAGGCAGAATGGTTAGCATTCTCCGCCGTGGAGAGGCTTCCTATAGTAAAGATGAAGTTTTCAAGGAGAAATCAAACAGTAGCTAGAGTGTTCGCCCGAAAGTAATAGCATCGAGAGTGCCGCCCGTGGCGAGCCGATAGTATTTCGGTCTCCGCCCGATGGGCTCGAAACCTGCACTGCGATAGAGTTGCTCGGCGGGGTTTCCCTGACGCATTTCGAGGAAAATGCGCGCCACGCCGCGCTCGCGCGCACGCAGGAACAGGCGTTCGACCAGTTCGCGCCCGAAACCCTGCCCGCGATGTTCGGGGCTTACTGCGATCAGCAGCAGTTCTTCTTCATCGGCGGCGTGGCGGGTTAGGACGAAGCCCGAGGGGCGCCCGGAATCGGGTCCGTCCTCGATCAGGGCTCCGCGCGTGTCGAGCACCAGCGCATGGGTCGATGGCATGACCAGCGCATCGCTGACCTGACGGCGGTTCCATGCCTCGCCATATTCGGGGTCAAAGGCGACCTCCATCACCGTCATGATGTGGTCGATGATATAAGGCGAGGGCGTCATTTCGGCCCTTGCTGCGCAATCGGAGTGGCGTCCGGGCCGCGCCCGTAGACCGGGGCGAGGTCGCGGGTCAGCCGACTCTCATGCAGCAGGTTGGTCGAGCGTGCATCGGGTAGCAGATCGAGCACCAGCCGGTCATCGCCCAGCAGAGCGGCGAATTCGCGCGCGCGATTGCCGACAATGACAGCTTGCGCCCCCCGCGCCAGCGCCTGATTGGGCGTCAGCGAGCGGACTTCGCCATCGGGCCGGTCGTTGGTGAAGTCCTGCACGAACCATTCGCCATGCCCGCCATTCATGCACACGGTGACCGGGCGCGGTGTGGGCTGCCAGCTGCGGACCGCGACCAGCGCAAGGGTGGGATAGCCGAGCACCTGCGCCCCCCATGCAAAGCCGAGCGCCCGCGCGGTCGCAATGCCGATCCGCACGCCCGTAAAGCTGCCCGGTCCCAGCGATACGAGGATACGGTCGGAGCGCCCCTTGTCGGGCAGGGCGGCGATCATCGGCACGAGTTGCTCGGCATGGCCGCGCCCCATCACGCGGTGATCGTGCGCAATCTCGCTCTCGCCTTCGAACAGGGCGACAGAGCAGGCTTCGCTGGCGGTTTCGATGGCGAGGGTACGCATCACAAGCGCGGCCCTGCCTCAGCAGGTCGCATGCTGCAAGAGGTTAGGCGGCGCGAACCTCGGTCACTTCGGGCACATAGTGCTTCAGAAGGCTCTCGATCCCGTGCTTGAGCGTCGCGGTGCTCGACGGGCAGCCTGCACAGGCGCCTTGCAGCGTGAGGTAGACGACGCCTTCTGAAAATCCGCGATAGGCGATGTCGCCGCCGTCGCCTGCAACGGCAGGACGAACACGGGTTTCAAGCAGTTCGTGGATCGAGGCGATCACCTCGGCGTCTTCCTCGCGGTCCTCGACCACCAGTTCGGCATCTTCGGGCGGAACGCTGATGCCGTTGGCGCTGCCGCCTGCGAACAGCGGAGCCTCGGTGATGAAGTGGTCGAGCAGGATCGTCACGACCTGCGGCTTCAATGCGCTCCAGTCGGCGCCGGGCGCTGCGGTGACGGTGACGAAATCCGCGCCGAAGAAGACGTTGACGACTTCACCCGTGTCGAAAATCGCCTCTGCCAGCGGGCTTGCCTCGGCGGCTTCGGGCGAAGCGAACTCGCGCGTGCCCGAGGGCATTACAGCGCGCCCCGGCAGGAATTTGAGGCTTTGCGGATTGGGCGTGGTTTCGGTTTCGATGAACATGGCCCCCAGATAGGCGCAGACACACTTGCCGACAAGCAAGCGATTGTTTGCTTACATTCACTGGTCCTTCATGGGCGGCATCCCTATACAGGCGTCATGAAATTTCTTGTCCGGGCCGTCGCCGCCCTCTCCGTGACCACTGTCCCTGCCGTCGCCGTTCTGCCCGTGTTTGCGCAGGACAGTTCGGCCAATCCGGAAGTTCCCGCCCCGCGCTCGGTCCAGCCCGAGGACGAGACGCCGTGGCTTTACGAGGGCAGCAATGTTCCGGTCGATCGCGAGTGGCTGTTCGGCGAGATGGACAATGGCCTGCGCTACGCGGTGCGGCGCAATGGTGTGCCGCCCAGGCAGATGTCGGTGCGCGTGCGGATCGATGCCGGATCGCTGCACGAACAGGACAGTGAACAGGGCTTTGCCCACCTGCTCGAACACCTGCTTTTCCGCGAGAGCAAATATCTGGGGCAGGCCGAAGCGATTGCCGCGTGGCAGCGGCTGGGCGCGACTTTCGGCAGCGACACCAATGCCGTGACCAGCCCGACGCAGACCGTTTTCAAGCTCGACATTCCCGATATCGACGATGCGAAGCTCTCCGAAAGCTTCAAGCTGCTCTCCGGCATGATCCGCGAACCTGTGCTGAGCGACGAGAATGTCGCCGCCGAACGCCCGATCGTGCTCGCTGAGAAGCGCGAGCGCGGCGGCGCGGCGGAGCGCATGGCCGACACCACGCGGCGCACCCTGTTCGCAGGACAGCGGCTTGCCGCGCGCAATCCCATCGGCACTGTCGAAACGCTCGAAGGAGCGCGCGGCGACAGCGTGCGCGCCTTTTACGAACGCTGGTATCGTCCCGAAAACGCCGTGATCGTCGTCGCCGGCGATGCCGATCCGCAAGTGCTCGCAGGGCTGGTCGAACAATGGTTTGGCGATTGGGAAGGGAAGGGCACGCCCGGTGTCGCTCCCGATTTCGGCGATCCGACCGCGCCTGAAGGCGCGCCGACGGTTGCAGGCAGCGACATCGCCATTGGCGAGCTTGCGACCGTGGTCGAACCCGATCTTCCGCGCACGCTGACCTATGCGGTGATGCGTCCGTGGCGGCCGGTGCAGGATACGATTGTCTATAACGAAGGGCTGCTGCTCGATTCGCTCAGCCAGGCGATCATCAACCGCAGGCTCGAAACGCGTGCGCGCGGCGGCGGCTCCTATCTTTACGCGCAGGTGAGCCAGGACGATATTTCGCGCTCCACCGACGCGACCTTCGTCAGTTTTCGCCCGCTTACAGATGACTGGCAGACCGCGCTCGCCGATGTGCGCGGCGTAATTGCCGATGCCATCGAAACTCCGCCGACGCAGGAAGAGATCGACCGCGAGGCCGCCGAATTCGACGTCGCTTTTGCCAGCTCGGTCGAGCAGGCGCCGGTGCAGGCGGGCCGCGATCTGGCGGATAATCTCGTCAACGCGGTCGATATCCGCGAGACTGTCGCAAGCCCCTATGTCGTACTCGATGTGTGGCGCGGGATGAAGGACCGGCTGACCCCGGCCGAAGTTCACGCGCGCACCCGCCAGCTGTTCGAAGGGGAGGTGATGCGCAGCGTCTATGTCACTCCCGCGATTGGCGAGGCCGATGACAGTGCGTTGCAACTGGCGCTCGCCAGCGAAGTCGTCGCCGACGACACGGCGCGTCTGGCTGCCGAGAGCATTTCTTTCGACGAACTGCCGCCGGTTGGCCGCGCAGGCACGATCACCGAACAGGCATCGCTGGGCATTCTCGAAGTCGAGCAGGTCAACTTCTCCAATGGCGTGCGGGCGCTGCTGTGGTCGAACGATGCCGAACCGGGCCGTGTCACCGTGCGCGTGCGTTTCGGTTCAGGCTACCGCGCTTTCGATGCCGATAGTGCCGTCTATGCCACCATGGGCGAAATGGCGCTGATGGGTTCGGGCCTTGGCGAGCTGGGCCAGAACGAGATCGACCGTCTCGCAACGGGCCGCAGGCTCGGCTTCGACTTCGGGATCGATGATGCGGTGTTCACCTTCACCGCGCAGACGCGTTCCTCCGATGTGGCCGACCAGCTCTATCTCTTCGCTGCAAAGCTCGGCATGCCGCGCTGGGACCCGGAGCCTGTCGTGCGCGCCAAGGCCGCCGCAGAGCTTGCCTACAACACCTATTCGACCAGCCCCGGCGCGGTGCTGAGCCGTGATCTGGAATATATCTCCACCGCCAATGATCCGCGCTTTGCCACGCCGACGCCGGAAATGCTGGAAAAGGTCACGCCCGAGGGTTTCCGCGAAGTGTGGGAGCCGCTGCTGATGCAGGGGCCGATCGAAGTGCTGGTGTTCGGCGAATTCGACCGCGACGAAGTGGTCGAAAAGCTGCACCCCACTTTCGGCGCTCTGCCTGAACGCGAGCCGATCGACCCGCTGGTGGCGCGCCGCGTACCCGCTTTCCCGCAGACCGGCGGCGAGCCGGTTGTCCTGACCCACCGCGGCGATGCCAATCAGGCCGCAGCCGTGGTCGCATGGAAGAGCGGTGCGGGCATGGCGAGCATCCGCGAATCGCGGCAGCTCGAAATTCTCATCCAGGTGTTCAACAACCGCCTGCTAGACGATCTGCGCGAGCGGCTGGGCGCGAGCTATTCGCCGCAGGTGTGGTCCGACTGGCCCACCGATATCAACGGCGGCGGTCGCATCATGGCGCTCGCCCAGCTTGAGCCTGCCTATGTGCCGGTGTTCTTTGCCGAGGCTAACCGGATCGCGCAGGATCTCGTCACCAATCCGCCCACGGCGGACGAGATCAACCGCGTTACCGAACCGCTGAGCCAGCGTGTGCGCCGCGCTTCGACCGGCAACCAGTTCTGGCTTTATAACCTCGAAGGGGCGAGCTTCGATCCCAGCCGCGTGCAATTGCTGCGCTCGCTGCTGGCCGATTATTCGCAGACCAGCCCCGACATCATGCAGTTCCTCGCCAGCCGCTATTTCGCTGGCGCTGATCCGCTTGAACTGGCGGTTATTCCCGAAGGGCAGGAGCTTGCCGAAGCCTCCGAAGCACCCGCTGCAACCAGCGGTTCTCCGGCAGCGGTTCGCGCCGCTCCGCAGACCTATGGGCGTTGAAATAAACTTTCACGAAAGCCCTTTACGGGTTTACATATAGAACCGGCCCGCCTAGGCGCGCGCCCGCGCACTTGCTAAAGATGCGCTCCCATATTGATCAAGGAAACGAGTTTACCCGTGGCCCAGAATTGGCAGCCTGATAGCTGGAAGAAGCACGAAGCACGGCATTTGCCGCAGTATGAAGACGCCGCAGAGCTGGCCGCAGCCGAGGCGACTCTGGCTGCCTATCCGCCGCTCGTCTTTGCTGGAGAGGCGCGTGCGCTCAAGGCCGATCTGGCCGAAGTCGCCAACGGTCACGCATTCCTGCTTCAAGGCGGCGATTGCGCCGAAAGCTTTGCCGAATTCCATCCGGACAACATTCGCGACACCTTCCGCGTGCTGCTGCAAATGGCGGTCGTTATGACCTTTGCCAGCAAGCGTCCGGTGGTGAAGGTCGGGCGCATGGCCGGTCAGTTCGCCAAGCCGCGCTCATCGCCCACCGAAACGATCGGCGATGTGACGCTGCCGAGCTACCTTGGCGACAATATCAACGGCATCGAGTTCGATCCGGTGGCCCGTCGCAACGATCCCGAGCGTATGGTTCGCGCCTATTCGCAGGCAGCATCGACGCTCAACCTGCTGCGCGCCTTTGCCGGTGGCGGCTACGCCAATCTGCGCCGCGTGCACCAGTGGACGCTCGATTTCATGGGCCGCACGCCATGGACCGACCGGTTTGCAGAAACAGCCGGACGCATCGGCGAAGCGCTCGACTTCATGGAAGCTTGCGGCATCGATCCGGCGACCGTCCCGCAATTGCAGGGCACCAGTTTCTACACCAGCCACGAAGGGCTGCTGCTGCCTTACGAGCAGGCGCTCACCCGTCAGGATTCGACGACGGGCGACTGGTATGCAACCTCGGCGCACATGCTGTGGATCGGCGACCGCACCCGCTTTGAAAACAGCGCGCATATCGAATGGGCGCGCGGGATCGGCAATCCGCTGGGCATGAAGTGCGGGCCGAGCCTTGAGCCGGACGCGCTCCTTAAGCTGCTCGACACGCTCAACCCCAATCGCGAGGCGGGGCGCATGACTCTGATCAGCCGCTTCGGCAACGACAAGGTGCGCGATGGCCTGCCCGCGCTGGTGCGTGCGGTGAAGCGCGAAGGGCACCCCGTGGTGTGGTCGTGCGATCCTATGCACGGCAATGTCATCAAGACCAGCACGGGCTACAAGACCCGTCCGTTCGACCGCATTCTCGACGAGGTGCGCGGCTTCTTCGAAGTACACCGCGCCGAAGGCACGCATGCAGGCGGCATCCATATCGAGATGACGGGGCAGGATGTGACAGAGTGCGTCGGCGGGGCGGTGGCGATCACCGATGAACGTCTGGGCGACCGCTATCACACGCATTGCGACCCGCGTCTCAATGCCGAACAGTCGCTCGAACTGGCGTTCACGCTGGCCGACATGCTCAACGCCGAAGTGAACGAACAGCGCGCCGCAGACGCAGCGTAAGCGCAAACCGCAAGAGTGCTTAGGTAGCCCCCCTAGGAGGGGCATCCGGAAGGCTGTCATACTTTCGCGTCTATTCGCGGAACCGATATGTCGAATTCCGCCCCTTTTTCGCTTGCTCGGGACGCGGTGCTGGCAAACCCGCCCGCATCGGCAGACGGGCTGGTCGATACACTCGGAGCAGATGGTCTGCTCGGCTTGTGCATTCTGCTGGCTGTGGTCGCGCTCGCAGCCGTTCTCAGCACCATCAGGGATCGCGGCAGGGTCCGCGATGCCGCCCGTCGTTCGCGCCAGCAAAGCGACGCCATGCGCGAACTGCTGCGCTCGGTCCGCATGGCGGAAAGCATCGCCGGGCTCGGGATCTGGCAATATGATCACGCCACCCGCGTGCAGCAGTGGTCCGAAGGGCTGAAGCGGCTGTTCGGGATCGATCCCGGCGCGGAACTGGTCGAAGGCGATGCGGAAACGCTGTTCTACGCTAATGACGTCGATCTGGTCAGCAAGGTCTGCCAGCACAGCGACAAGATCGAACCCTTCACGATCGAATTCGAAATCTTCGGCTTTGACGGCATTTTGCGCACCATTTCGGCGCAGGCCTGCAATCTGCGCAACGCCGAAGGCGAGGTGCAGCGCGTGGTGGCGGTGGTGCGCGATGTGACCCGCAATGTCGAAGCGCGGCTGGAGGCTGCACGCGAATGGGACGAGATTGAGGGGGCGGCCTCGCATCCTGCCCATCGCCGCCCGGACAAGCAGGAACGGATTGAGGAAACCGACCCGCTGACCGGCGTTGCCAATCGCCGCCGGCTGATGGGGGAACTCGACAGGCTGGTGCTCGACGCGCGCAAATCGCACCGGCCGCTGGTGCTGGTGATGTTCGAAGTCGATCGGCTCAAGCGTGTGATTGGCACGCACGGCAGCGAGGGCGGCGACGCCATCCTTCGCCGGATCGCGCAACTGGCAGGGGAGCAGGCGCGCGAACACGATGTGATCGGGCGGGTCAGCACAGAGCAGTTTGCATGGATTATCCCGCGCGCCACCGAAGGCACGGCGCGAGTGATGACCGAGAGGCTGCGCCAGACGATAGCGCGCACCAGCGGGGTCGGGAAAATTCCGCCGGTGACGATCAGCCTCGGCTTTACCGGTATGCAGGCGGGCGACACCGCTTTGACACTGTTCGCGCGCGCCGACGATGCGCTGTTCGCTGCCAAGGATTCGGGCCGCAATCGGGTGCGAGTTGCGGCCTGAATCAAACGTTTAGTCTTAATCGCGCCTTTTCCCCAAAATCCCGTCTTTTCCCCATTCGCGCCTTTTCATTGTAACGTGCATCCCCCATGTTCCGTAACTCGGAGAGTTGGAACTCAGGCAGGAGCACGCTTTGCCCCTCAGCAATCGCCAATCGGCAGCAGACAGTTCGGCCCCTGAAGGCCTAAGCGCGCAATTCGCGCGCACGCGGGCGCTGCACGAGGCGCTGGTCGCGCCGTTGAGCGATGCCGATGCGACGATCCAGTCGATGGAGGACGCCAGCCCCGCCAAATGGCACCTCGCGCACACGACATGGTTCTGGGAAACCTTCTTGCTGCGCGAACACGCGCCGGATTATCGCCTTTATGACGAAAGCTGGCCGTTCCTGTTCAATTCCTATTACGAGGCCGAGGGCGAGCGGATTGCGCGCTTTTCACGCGGGCTGCTTTCGCGGCCGCGGCTTGAAGATGTGCTGGCGTGGCGTAAGGCGGTCGATGCGGCGATGGAGCCGTTGTTCGGGCGCGAGGACCTCGCCGATCTGATTGCGCTCGGGATCGCGCATGAGCAGCAGCACATCGAATTGCTGCTCACCGATATCAAACACGCCTTTGCGCAGAGCCCGCTGGGCGCGAGCATGTGGGATGGCGCTCCTGAAAAAGCCACGCTCGCAGGCAACCTCGGCTGGCATCAGCACCCTGGCGGTGTCGCCATGATCGGGCATGAAGGGGCAGGGTTCGCCTTCGACAACGAAGGGCCGCGCCACCGCGTGCTGATCGAACCCTTCGCGCTGGCAGACCGGCTGGTGACCAATCGCGAATGGGACGAATTTGTTGCCGACGGCGGATACAAAACCCCCTCGCTCTGGCTCTCCGATGGCCTTGCATGGGTGCGCGAACACGGCATCTGCGCGCCGCTCTATTGGCGCGAAGGCGAGCAGTTCACTCTCAGCGGCTGGCAGGAGCGCGATCCCGATGCGCCCGTCACGCATATCTCCTATTACGAGGCCGATGCCTTCGCCACTTGGGCAGGAGCAAGACTGCCTACCGAGTTCGAATGGGAGGCCATCGCCGGATCGCATGATGCAGCAGGCGGAAACCAGCTCGACGCAGCCGCGCCGCCGCAGCCGCGTGGAGGCGGCGACCTTTTCGGCGATTGCTGGCAGTTCACCCGTTCCGCCTATCTGCCTTACCCGCGCTTCCAGCCCGCCGAAGGCGCGGTGGGCGAATACAACGGCAAGTTCATGAGCGGCCAGCTCGTGCTCAAGGGCGCGAGCTGTGCGACCGTGCGCGGCCATTCGCGCGCTTCCTATCGCAACTTCTTCTACCCCCACCAAAGGTGGCAGTTCACCGGCCTCAGGCTGGCAAAGGACATCTGACACAAATGACCTCGACCCAAGGCCTCAAACTGGTGGACCGCGACGAAAGCGGCGTCGATACCGCCTTCCGCGCGGACGTTCTCGCAGGTCTCTCGCAAGAGCCGAAGGCGGTTCCTGCGCGCTGGCTTTATGACGATGCCGGTTCGCAGCTGTTCGAGGATATCACGCAGCTGCCCGAATATTACCCGACCCGCGCAGAGACTGAGATTCTCACCGATCGCGCAGGCGAATTTGCAGACATGATACGCGCCGGATCGGCGGTGGTCGAATTCGGCTCGGGCTCCTCGGTAAAAACCCCTCTGCTGCTCTCGGCAATCGATCCTGCGGCTTACGTGCCGCTCGACATTGCGGGCGATTTCCTGCGCGCTGCCGCAGCCGATCTCGCCGCAAAGTTCCCCGGCCTGCCGGTTTATCCGGTTGAGGCGGACTTCATGCGCCGCGTCGAATTGCCCGAAGAAATCGCGGACATGCCCAAGCTCGGCTTTTTCCCAGGATCGACCATCGGCAATATGGTTGCGCGCACTGCGGTCGATCTCCTGCGCAACATGCGCGAGACGCTGGGCGAAGGGGCGCAGCTGCTGATCGGCATGGATCTCATCAAGGACCGCGAGGTGCTGGTTGCCGCCTATGACGATGCGCAGGGCGTGACCGCTGAGTTCAACTACAATCTCGTGCGCCGCATCAACCGCGAGCTTGAGGGCGACATTCCCCTCGACGCGCTCACGCACGAGGCGCGTTGGAACGATGAATATGCGCGGGTCGAGATGCATCTGGTGACGAGCCGCGACATCAGCTTTTCCGTCGCGGGCAAGAGCTTCGCGCTGACCGCTGGCGAGAGCATCCACACCGAGAACAGCCACAAGTTCAACCGCCGCACCTCGAATATGCTGTTGCTCGCAGGCGGGTGGGACCCGCAGACGCGCTGGCTCGACAGCGAGGGGCGGTTCTCGCTCCTGCTGGCCGAGGCCAGGCCCAACCGCAGCGCGCCCTGATACGGTCGCATGTCCGAGCCAGCCTATGTAGCCCTGCACGAAGCCGCCTGCGCGCGCGGAGAGCACGGCTATGTCGATCCCGACACGGGCTATATGGTGTTCACACGGCTGGCGCATCTGGCGCGCGGGAGCTGTTGCGGCTCGGCGTGCCGGCATTGTCCCTACGAGCACGCAAACGTGAAGCCGCCGCGCGGGTAGCGGGCGGTGCAATCGTTCGGATTTTCAGGAATGCCTGGCTGGGGTGGCAGGGATCGAACCTGCGCCACCCGGACAGACCGGACAGACTTTCCGCGAGGAAAGGATGGCTGGGGTGGCAGGGATCGAACCTGCGAATGCCGGTACCAAAAACCGGTGCCTTACCACTTGGCTACACCCCAGCAGGAGCGGGCGATATAGCGGCCCCAGCGCAGATGTGAAGAGGGAGGATGTGCGAAACTTCGCTACACCCTCCCGTAATTTTCAATCGGCAGTGCTCAGAAGGTGAAGTCGAGGTTCTTGCCTTCGAAATCCGCTGCCGAATGGCGTTCGATCAAACGCTGGTCTTCATCGCCCCATGTCTTGTTGACGAGCCGACCGCGCCGCACCCCGGGACGTTGGGCAATCTCTCGCGCCCAGCGGGCCACGTTGGTGTATTTGTCGATCGACAGGAAGGTCTTTGCCTCGTTGTAGATCGTGCCTGCAACGAAGGGCGCGAGCCACGGGAAGTTGGCGATGTCGGCGATGGTGTATTCGTCGCCGGCGAGGTAGCGGCTTTCGGCCAGCCGTTTGTCCGCGACATCGAAAATGCGCTTGGCTTCCATCGCATAGCGGTTGATCGGATATTCGTATTTCTCGGGCGCATAGGCATAGAAATGGCCGAATCCGCCGCCGATGAAGGGGCCGGTGCCGACCTGCCAGAACACCCAGCTGAGCACTTCGGCCCGCGCGGCGGGATCGGTGGGCAGGAACTCGCCGAATTTCTCGGCAAGGTGGACGAGGATCGCGCCCGATTCGAACACGCGGAATTCGCGCTCGCCGCTCGCATCGAGCAGTGCGGGAATTTTGGAGTTGGGGTTGATCTCGACAAAGCCGCTGGTGAACTGCGTGCCTTCGCCGATGTTGACCGTATAGGCGTCGTATTCGGCGCCTGTGTGGCCTTTTTCCAGCAGTTCCTCGAACATGATCGTCGCCTTCACGCCGTTGGGCGTGGCGAGCGAATACAGCTGGAAGGGATGCTTGCCGCGCGGCAGGTCCTTTTCCTCGCGCGCGCCTGCTGTGGGGCGATTGATGCTGGCAAAGCGGCCGCCGTTCTCGGCGTCATGGGTCCAGACTTCGGGCGGTGTGTAGGTGGGATCGGCCATGCTGCATTTCTCCTCGATCGGGCGATTGCATTGGCGTGCATGTCCCGACTTGTTTAGGGCTTACCGGCACTTGGTGGCTCAACTATGGCTGCGCAAGGCGAAAACCCGGCCACACAGGAGCGCATTTGCTTTGCCATGGAAAAGCTAATCTACATCGACGATAGCTTGCCCGGCATCACCCGCAAGGGCGCAGGGCGGGGCTTTGCCTATTATTCTGCCGAAGGCGATCTGATCCGCGACCCAGCAGAGCGCGCGCGTCTCAATGCCATTGCCCTGCCGCCTGCCTATCGCGACGCCTGGTTCTGCCCGGCGGCCAACGGTCACATCCTTGCGACCGGGTATGACGATGCGGGGCGCAAGCAATACCGCTACCACCCCGATTTCCGGCTCATGCGCGAAGGCGACAAGTTCGACAGTTGTGCGGCCTTCGGCAAACTCCTGCCGTTGGTGCGCGCACGGGTCGATGATGACCTTTCGCAGCCCAAGCTTACCGACCAGCGCGCGGTTGCCTGCGTCATTCGCCTGCTCGATCTGAGCGCGATCAGGGTCGGTAACGAGCAATATGCCGAAGCGAACGACAGCTACGGCGCGACAACCTTGCGGCGCAAACATGCCGAGGTGGAGCATGGCCGACTGCACCTCGAATTCGTCGGCAAGGGCGGGCGCGNGCGCGATATCGAGCTGAACGATCCGCGGCTGGCGCGTGCGGTCCGCCGGATGCAGGACCTCCCGCGATCGAAAGGCGACGACCATCTGTTCCGCTATGTCGACGATGACGGCTCGCCGCGTCCGGTCACATCGCAGATGGTGAACGACTACCTGCGCGAAGCCATGGGCGGCGATTTCAGCGCCAAGCATTTCCGCACTTTTCATGCCAGCGTCATCGCCTTCACCCAGCTTGCGAGGGGGGACGGGCGTGTTCCGATCCGCGCTCTGCTCGAAGAAGTGTCGCAGCACCTTGGCAACACGCCTGCGATTGCGCGCAAGAGCTATATTCATCCGGCTGTTATCGAGCGGGTGGAAGGGCAGGAGGACTGGCGCGCCGGACTCAAACTGCCGCGGGCGACCAAATGGCTCAGCAGCGAGGAGCGCGGCTTTCTCGACCTGCTTGAGGAAAGCCCTCCTGCGATGGAACTGCTTTCTGCCTGAGCCTGTGCTTGCATCGCGTATCCCAAAAGGATACTGGAATGCGCATGCATCTGGCCGGTCACAAGATTCGCCTTTGGCGAGAGGCGCATGATCCGCCGCTCTCGGCGGAGGAATTCGGCGCACGCTATGGCGATACGCAGCCTTGGCCGAGCCGCACTGTCTATGGCTGGGAAGCCAAAGGCAAGGTTGCGCGCCCCAAGGTGCAGAAACGGCTGTCGCAGCTCGGCATTTGCGAGCCCGCCGACTGGCTCGAACCGGCCCCCGCCGAAAAACAAGACACTCTCCAACCGAAGGCCCGCCCGATGAGCGAGACGACCCACCCCTTTTACGACATGCACGAACACGGCTTTGTCCGCGTAGCGACCGCAACGCCTTCGCACCGCACCGCTGATGTTGCCTACAATGTAAAAGGCATCCTCGCCGAAGCGCAGAACGCGCATGCGCAGAATGTCGATCTGGTGGTCTATCCCGAGCTGTGCGTCTCCTCTTACGCGATCGATGATCTGCACCTGCAGAACGCGATGCTGGATGCGAGCGAGGCGGCGATTGGCGAGATCGCCGACGCAACCGCCGACCTCACGCCGGTGCTGGTGATTGGCGCGCCGCTGCGGCGTGGCGGCAAGATCTACAATTGCGCCGTGGTGATCGCAGGCGGGCAGGTGCTGGGGATCATCCCCAAGAGTTACCTGCCCAATTATCGCGAGTTCTACGAAAAGCGCTGGTTCGCGCATGGGCGCAATTGCCGCGACCTGTGGATCGCGGTGAACGGCGAGGAAGTGCCGTTCGGAACCGATCTGATTTTCTCTGCGAGCAATCTTTCCGGCTTCATCTTCGGGGTCGAGATTTGCGAGGATTTCTGGGCGCCCAATCCGCCCGGTACGCAGGCCGCGCTTGCGGGCGCGCTGATCCTGTGTAATCTCTCCGCCTCCCCCATCACCATCGGACGCGCCGATGACCGCCATCTCCACTGCCGTTCGATGAGCGCGCGCTCTATCTGCGCCTATGCCTATTCGGCCAGCGGCTATGGCGAGAGCACGACTGACCTCTCGTGGGACGGTCAGGGCGTGATCTACGAACTTGGCGGGCTGCTGGTCGAAAGCGAGCGTTTCGACACCGATCCCGAGCTCTGCGTGGTCGATATCGACACCGACCGGATTGCGGGCGAGCGGATGCGCAACCAGACTTTCGCTGACGCGGCCGAGGCGGCGGGGCGCCCAGAAGACAGCTATCGCAAGATCATGTTCGAGCACGGCTATGCCGCAGGCGACATCGGCCTCACGCGCCCCGTGCGCCGCTTCCCCTTTGTACCCAACAACGAAAAGACGCTGCACGAGGATTGCTACGAGGCTTTCAATATCCAGGTCGATGCGCTGATGCGGCGGATCGAGTCAA
>PALE01000016.1 GCA_002706445.1 Erythrobacteraceae bacterium | reverse complement strand
AGGCCGCGCCCCCGCCGCAGCAGCCGTCCGGCCACTCGCGGCGTACCACGGCTTCTGCGGGCAATCTCGCGCGCACCCTCTGCGTCGATTTCCAGCCCCAGCAACCGCGCCCCGCGAGCGATCACCTGCTCCAGCTCGCCGGACGAGTAGAACTGCAAGCGCACAGGGATGCCGAAACGGTCACGCAAGGGCGTCGTCAGCAGGCCGGAGCGCGTGGTGGCTCCGATCAGCGTGAACGGCGGCAGGTCGATCCGCACGCTGCGCGCCGAGGGACCTTCGCCGATGATGATGTCGAGCGCGCGGTCTTCCATCGCCGGATAGAGCACTTCCTCGACCACCGGATTGAGGCGGTGGATCTCGTCGATGAAGAGCACGTCGTGCGGTTCGAGATTGGTGAGCAGTGCAGCGAGGTCGCCCGCCTTGGCGATGACGGGGCCGGAAGTGGCACGAAAGCCCACGCCCAGCTCGCCCGCGACGATCTGCGCGAGCGTCGTCTTGCCCAGCCCCGGCGGACCGTGAAACAGCGTGTGGTCCATCGCCTCGCCGCGCGACTTGGCGCTTTCAATGAAGACGCGCAGATTGTCCTTGGCCGCTTCCTGCCCGATGAACTCGGCAAGCCTCTTGGGCCGCAGCGCCGTGTCAGGGTCGCCGAATTGCTGCTCGCCGTCGTGGATGGGGGGATCGAAATCGTTCATACCACTCTCACCCTGCGATCCGCCCGATGACCATGATCACCAGATAGAGCGGGATCATGAAGACTGCGGAGATTACAGGCACGAACAGAACCGAGAAGAACAGCGATTTTTCATCCTCTCCGCCGCTGAAACCGTCAAAACCGATATAGGCCATGAACAGCAGATAGAGCGCGCCGAGCACCATGAACATGGTGCGGCCCAATTGCTTCGGGCTGATCGCGCTGATGAGGATCGAGCCATAGCCCCAGAAGCCATAGGCAAAGGCGACGACACCCATCCAGACCCAGCTGGTCGGCTCGCTCACCATGTCCCAATCGCCCGCCCCGCGCGACGCGGCAGCATAGACGAGCAGCGCCGTGAACACGGCAAAGGCGATGGCGACGATGCCGATCCTGACAAGGAAGGCCTGAGGGGCGATATGATCGGTCAAAACGGGTTCAGCGTATAGCCGTCCTGTTGCAGCAGCGCGTGCGCGGTCATCGCGGACAAGTGCAGTTCGACGCCTTCGATGAGGTCATTCTTGCCCACGCTATAGACCGCCGCGCTCTGGCCGCAGACCACGAAGCGGATGCCTTGCGCAAGCATCGCCTTGACCATGCTAGCCGACGCATTGGGCGCCATCTCGCGCTCGGCGAGGCTTTCATCGGTGACGAGATCGAACAGCGCCTTGCCGTGGACGACCACGACGAGGCTGATGTTCTCTTCCGGCACACCCGCGGCGACATGCATGTTGGTGAAGCGCGCAGGCGTTGCGAGGCGGCGGTTGACCGTGCCGTCTTCTGCCTTTTCGCTGACGTCATAGGCGATCTTGAACACCGCATCTTCGGGCAGCGCTTCCATGCCTTCGACCGGCGCGACATCGCCGAAATCGGGGAACACCGGGCCGGACCGGAAAGCCGAGAAGTCGGGCGTTTGCGCCGCCAGCGGAGCCGATAAGAGCAGCGCCAGCGCGCCGAGAGCGGTCCGGATGATCGGTTTAGCCTCAGTCATAGTGCTCGGTTCCTTCGCTGGTGATCGCAACCCATGCGTGCTTGCGCTCCTCGTAGACCGAATAGGCGGGAGCGGGGAAGGCGGGATCGGCGAAACGGCCAAGCGGGATCGCCATGAGATCGCGGAAGGGCCGCGCGACATACCACACCTCGCCACCGCATTCGGGGCAGAAGTGGTGTTCGCTCGGCTCGCCGCTGTCGGCTTTGCGGTGGAAGATGTTGGCCGCGCCGCTGGTCGTCACCTTGTCCGCCGGGAAGCGCGCTTGGGCGGCAAAGGATGAGCCGCTGCGCTTCTGGCAGTCGAGGCAATGGCATACCGACACGCGCACAGGCTCCCCCTCGCAGGTCGCGCTGAGTTGCCCGCAAAGGCAGGAAGCGGTGCGGGTGGTCATCACCCCGCCGCCCGCTTCAGTGCCACGCGGATCAGTTCGCCTTCGGCTGCGTCTTCGCCGAGTTCGGCCTGTGCGCGGGCGACCGCTTGCGCGGCCACTGCGGGCTTGAAGCCGAGGTTCTCGAGCGCACTCACAGCATCCGCGCTGGCACTGCCCGCTTTCGACACCGAGCCCACCGCCACGCCTGCCATGCCGCCACCGGGAAGCGCGCCGGCCTTGTCCTTCAGCTCGTTGACGATCCGTCCTGCCAGCTTCGGCCCCACGCCATTCGCGCGCGCCACGCTCGCCGCGTCTCCGGCGGCGCAAGCATCGCGCAGCTCGCCGGTCGAGAGGGCAGAGAGGATCGCAAGACCCACCTTCGAGCCCACCCCCTGCACCTGCGTCAACAGGCGGAACCAGTCGCGCTCGGCGCTTTCGGCAAAGCCCAGCAGGCGCATGTCGTTCTCGCTTACTTGCAGATCGGTGTGGACCGTGCAGGCTTCCCCCACTTCGCCCAGTGCCGAGAGCGTGCGCGCCGAGCAGTGGACGAGGTAGCCCACGCCCTGCACATCGACGATGGCCCAGTCCTCGCCGGTTTCGTCGAGCCGTCCCTTGAGCTTTGCAATCATGGTTTGTTCTTGCGCCAGATGGGCGCAGATTGCCAGACCTTCGCCCCGTTTATCGTCGGCTGGGGTGGAACAGTGAACCACCCCTTTTGAAAATGCGCTCCATCGTCGCAAGAGACGGAGAACAAACGTCTTTCCCGCAAAGCCGCGTCCTGAACTGTGAACTTCCGGTTTTGCGGCTTCGCAGTCCGCCCCTGCCTCCGCCTCCCAAATCAAAAACAGACCTGCACGCTTCGTCATATTCGCGCACCATATTGCCGCGTCCGGCAGTAGGAAAACGCGAGGGCGCCGCGCGAGCATCTCGACACACGCGCCCCGTTCGCTATGGGCTTGGGCCATGAGCTACAACACGTTCGGACGCGTTCTTCGCTTTACCACCTGGGGGGAAAGTCACGGCCCCGGCCTCGGCGTCGTGCTCGACGGGGTTCCGCCGGGCATTCCGCTGCGCGAGCAGGACATCCAGCCCTATATGGATGCGCGCAAGCCCGGCCAGAGCAAGTTCACCACCCAGCGCAAGGAACCGGATCAGGTCCGCATCCTGTCGGGCGTGTTCGACAATGCAGAGGGCGTGCAGGTCACGACGGGCACTCCGATCCATCTGATGATCGAGAACACCGACCAGCGATCGAAGGATTACTCCGAAATCGCGGCGGCCTATCGCCCCGGCCATGCCGATTACGCTTACGACGCGAAATACGGCATTCGCGACTATCGCGGCGGCGGGCGTTCGTCGGCGCGCGAGACCGCGGCACGGGTGGCGGCAGGCGCGGTGGCGCGGCTGATCATTCCCGAGGTCAGGATCACCGGCTTCGTGTGCGAACTGGGCGGCGACAAGATCGAGCGCGACGCGATCAACTTCGACACCATCAGCGCCAACCCCTTCTTCTGCCCCGACAGCTGGGCGGCTAAGCGGTGGGAGGAACTGGTCGATACAGCGCGCAAGGACGGATCATCGCTCGGCGCGGTGGTCGAATGTGTGGCCGAAGGTGTCCCGGCAGGCTGGGGCGCGCCGATCTACGCCAAGCTCGACAGCGAACTGGCGAGCGCCATGATGAGCATCAACGCGACCAAGGGTGTCGAAATCGGCGACGGCTTCGAGGCTGCGCGCCTGACCGGCGAACAGAATGCCGACGCGATGAGCCCCGGCCCCGACGGCAAGCCGGTGTTCGCCAGCAATCATGCGGGCGGCACGGCAGGCGGTATCTCGACAGGACAACCGGTGGTGTGCCGCGTGGCATTCAAACCGACCAGCTCGATCCTCACGCCGGTCGATTCGATCAACGCCAAGGGCGAGGCCACACAGGTCCGCACCAAAGGCCGCCACGATCCCTGCGTCGGCATCCGCGGAACGCCGGTGGTCGAAGCAATGATGGCGTTGGTGCTTGCCGACGCGAAGCTGATGCACCGCGCTCAAGTAGCGTAAGCGGTAGCGCCGAAAAAATACGCTCAAGCAGCGTAGCGGTAGCGCGAAAAGAACACGTGTAAGCAGCGTAAGCGGTAGCGTGAAGCGCGACGCCCTAGCGCTTGGCTAATCGCCTCTTCCGAACCAATCACAGCGAATGATCGACAAATTCGATCTTCGCAATCGCACAATTGCGCTTTTTTGCAGCGCATCAGGCCCTATTTGGGCTGCGTAACGAGTTTTCACCCTCTCCTATCAACCCAGATGCAAAGGACAATTTCACATGGGTATTATCGGTTCGACCATTAAGCCGTTCACCGCGACCGCATTCAAGGCGGGCGAAGATTTCTTCGACGTCACCGAAAAGGACATCGAAGGCAAGTGGGCCGTGTTCTTCTTCTATCCGGCCGACTTCACCTTTGTCTGCCCGACCGAACTCGAAGACCTCGGCGAAAAGTACGAAATGCTGCAGTCGATGGGCGTTGAAGTCTATGGCGTGTCGACCGACACCCACTTCAGCCACAAGGCATGGCACGACACCTCGGAAAAGATCGGCAAGCTGAAGTATCCGTTCCTCGGCGACCAGAACCACGTTCTCGCCAACAACTTCGGCGTGCTGCGTGAAGGCGTCGGCCTTGCCGACCGCGCAACCTTCGTCGTCGATCCCGACGGTGTGATCCAGATCATGGAAATCACCTGCGAAGGTGTGGGCCGCAATGCCAACGAACTGACCCGCAAGATCAAGGCGGCACAATATGTCCGCAACAACCCCGGCCAGGTTTGCCCGGCCGCTTGGGAAGAAGGCAGCGACACGCTGGCTCCCTCGCTTGACCTTGTTGGCAAGATTTAAGCCACAACTGACAAAAACCCGGACATGATCCGGGTCGCTGGAAAGCCCGGGGCCTATCCCCCCTCCCCCCTCGGCCCCGGGCTTTTTCGACACCTCCGCTCCAACGCCCTCTTCCCCGCATAAAGGGGCAGCCGGAAGCGGCGATGCAATCCATGGTCTGACTTTTCTTCAAGGCGCGAAAGGTCAGGTCATGGGTTGCCCCGTCGCCCCTGACGGGCCCCTCGCCAAGACGAAGGACACACCCATGCTCGACGCAACCATGACCACCCAGCTCAAGCAATATCTCGCCAATCTGCGCGAGCCGATCGAACTGGTCGCCTCGCTCGACGACAGCGAAAAGTCCGCCAAGACGCGCGAACTGCTGAACGAGATTGCAGCGCTGCATGACCTCGTCACCGCGAGCTTTGACGGCACGAATGAACGCAAGCCCAGCTTCGTCATCCGCCGCGCATCCGATGCGACCAAGTGGGTGCGCTTTGCCGGCCTGCCGATGGGTCACGAATTCACCTCGCTGGTGCTCGCGCTGCTGTGGGCCGGCGGCCACCCGCCCAAGGTTGACGCAGACCTCATCGAACAGGTCCGCTCGCTCGAAGGCGATTTCGAGTTCGAGATGTATTTCTCGCTCAGCTGCCACAACTGCCCCGATGTGGTGCAGGCGCTGACGCTGATGGCGCTCGAAAACCCGCGCATCACCGCGACGCTGATCGAAGGCGGCAGCTATCAGGACGAAGTCGAGGAACGCGGCGTGCTCGCGGTTCCCGCGACCTTCCTCAACGGCGAAAGCTTTTACAACGGCAAGATGGAACTGCCCGAAATCCTCAGCCGTCTCGACAGCGGCGCGGATGCCAAGGCAGCCGAAAAGCTCACCGCGAAGGAGCCGTTCGAAGTGCTCGTCGTCGGCGGCGGTCCCGCAGGGGCTGCCAGCGCGATCTACACCGCGCGCAAGGGCTTCCGCACCGGCATCGCTGCCGAACGTTTTGGCGGACAGCTGCAGGACACGCTCGGCATCGAGAACCTGCCCGGCACCTCCTACACCGAAGGGCCCAAGCTCGCAGGCGATCTGAAAAACCAAGTCGGCGAGAACGAGATCGATCTCATCGACCTCGCCCGCGCAACCGAAATCAAGCCCGCCGCCAAGGCTGGCGCGATGCACACTGTCACCTTTGCCAATGGCGCGGTGCTCAAAGCGCGTTCGCTGATCCTTTCGACCGGCGCACGCTGGCGCAATCTCGGCGTTCCCGGCGAAGCGGAATATCGCAACAAGGGCGTGGCCTATTGCCCGCACTGCGACGGCCCGCTGTTCAAGGGCAAGCGCATCGCGGTGATCGGCGGCGGCAACTCCGGCGTCGAAGCGGCGATCGACCTTGCGGGCATCGTCGGCCACGTCACGCTGATCGAATTCGACAGCAAGCTGCGCGCTGACGAAGTGCTGCAACGCAAGCTGCGCTCCATGCCCAATGTCGATATCGTCACCAATGGCCAGACCACCGAGATCCTCGGTGACGATGCGCGGGTGAACGGCCTTGTGCTCAAGGACCGCGAGAGCGGCGAAGAGCGCACGATCGAACTCGAAGGCGTGTTCGTACAGATCGGCCTGGTGCCCAACACCGAATGGCTGGCGGACTCGGGTCTCGAACTGTCGAAATTCGGCGAGATCGTCACCGACGAACACGGCGCGACTAATCTTCCCGGCATCTATGCCGCAGGCGATTGCACCACGGTGCCCGACAAGCAGATCGTCGTCGCCATGGGCGAAGGCGCCAAGGCAGGTCTGGGCGCGTTCGACTATCTCATCCGCAACGAGCCGGTCGACGAAATCGCCCAGGCTGCATAACCCGGCCAACGCTCTTTACTCGCAAGCGAAAACAAGAAAGGCGCGGCGCTCTACCAACAAGGGCGCCGCGCCTTTCTTGTTAGCACCACGCCATTCATCAAAATCGCCAAATCCAATCAATCTCGCCAGTTTAATCGATTGGACTGATTACCGATAAAGGATCACTCTCCTGTCACGACGCTCGGATACTATCCGAGTCCCGTATCGTGAGAGGAGAACAACAATGGACGCGAAGACTGGTGAAATGAACGGCTGCCCGTTCCACGGTGACGGCGGCACGCGCTCGCTGCTGGGCCGGACCAACAAGGACTGGTGGCCCGAAACCACGCAGCTCGACCTGCTGACCGAGGAAGGCAAGTCCGCCAATCCCTATGGCGAAGACTTCGACTATGCTGCCGCGTTCAACGCAATCGATTACAAGGCGCTGAAGGCCGACCTCACCGCGCTGATGACCGACAGCCAGGACTGGTGGCCCGCAGACTACGGCCATTATGGTCCCTTCTTCATCCGCATGGCATGGCACGCAGCCGGCACCTATCGCATGGGCGACGGGCGCGGCGGTGCAGGCAGCGGGCAGCAGCGCTTTGCTCCGCTCAACAGCTGGCCGGACAACGGCAATCTCGACAAGGCGCGCCGCCTGCTTTGGCCGATCAAGCAGAAATACGGCAAGGGCATCAGCTGGGCCGACCTCTACATCCTCGCGGGCAATGTCGCGATTGAAAGCATGGGCGGCCCGACCTTCGGCTTCGGCGGCGGACGTGCCGACACTTACGAGCCTGAAATGGTCTACTGGGGCACCGAGGAACTGTGGGTCGATACGGGCGCAGAAACCCGCATCCAGCCGGACGAGGGCATGGCGCTCGAAAACCCGCTCGCCGCGATCCAGATGGGCCTCATCTACGTCAATCCCGAAGGCCCCGGCGGCAATCCGCATGACGATGAAGGCGCCGCGCGCGACCTGCGCCAGACCTTCGCCCGCATGGCCATGAATGACGAGGAAACCGTCGCTCTCACCGCAGGCGGCCACGCTTTCGGCAAGGCGCATGGTGCTCAGCCGTCAGACACGTTCCGCGATGCGCCCGAAGGCGAAGCGCTCGAACTGATGGGCTTTGGCTGGCTCAACGATGCCGACGAAATCGGCAAGGGTCACATCACCACTTCGGGCATCGAAGGTGCGTGGTCGAACAATCCGACCTCGTGGAGCCACGACTACCTGCGGCTGCTGTTCAAATATGACTACGAATTGGTGCAGAGCCCGGCGGGCGCGAACCAGTGGCAGCCGATCAATCAGGAAGAAGCCGACATGGCGCCTGATGCGCGTGACCCTTCGAAGAAGGTTCCGACGATGATGACCACGGCGGACATGCAGCTGAAGCGCGATCCCGAATATGCCAAGATCGCCAAGCGCTTCCTCGAAAACCCGGCTGAGCTCGACGATGCCTTCGCGCGCGCATGGTTCAAGCTGTGCCACCGCGATATGGGCCCCAAGGTCCGTTATCAGGGCCCCGAAGTCCCCGCCGAAGACCTGATCTGGCAGGACCCGATCCCTGCCGGCACCGCGCCTTCGGATGGTGACGTTGCCGCGTTCAAATCGGCAATCCTCGGCAGCGGGCTGACCGTCAGCGAGCTGGTGAAGGCCGCATGGGCTTCGGCCTCGACCTATCGCCGCAGCGACCATCGCGGCGGTGCCAACGGCGCGCGCGTGCGGCTCGAACCGCAAAGCGGCTGGGCAGCAAACGATCCTGAAGAGCTCGCAAAAGTGCTCGCCAAGATCGACGAACTGCGCGGCAGCATGAGCATGGCCGATGCCATCGTGCTTGCAGGCTCGGCAGCGGTCGAGAAAGCGGCAAAGGACGCAGGTCACGACGTGAGCGTGCCCTTCACCGGCGGCCGCGGCGATGCCAGTGCCGAGCAGACCGATGCCGAAAGCTTCGAACCGCTCGAACCGCGTGCCGATGCCTTCCGCAACTACCTCAAGACCAAGGCTTCGGTGAAGACCGAGGATCTGATGATCGACAAGGCGCACCTGCTGGGCCTTTCGATTCCCGAAATGACCGTTCTGGTCGGCGGGATGCGGGTTCTCGGCGCGAACACCGGCAACACCAAGCACGGCGTCTTCACCGATCGTGTGGGCCAGCTGACGCCCGACTTCTTCACCAATTTGCTCGACATGGGCACAAAGTGGGAAGCCGTTGATGGCAGCGGTGACGAGGAATATGTCGGCTCCGACCGCGCAACGGGCGCAGAAAAGTATCGCGCCACCCGCACCGACCTGATCTTCGGCTCCAATTCGCAGCTGCGCGCGCAGTGCGAAGTCTATGCCGAAAACGGAAGCGAGGCGATGTTCGTCAACGACTTCATCGCGGCATGGAACAAGGTCATGAACGCCGACCGTTTCGATCTGGGCTGATTTTCTACCAGCCCCCAACCCCGGCCTTTCCGTCCTGACAGGCCGCGGTATTTCAGGCCCCCTCGTCTCCCCGTGAAGAGACGGCGGGGCCTTTTTTTTCGGCAAGTTACAACCAGCCAGTTACAACCAACCAGCGTCCTTGAGTTCGCTCACCTGAGCGCGGGACACGGGGGCTTCGAGCCCGCCAGCCAGCACCAGCCGGACATTGCGCCCTTCGCGGCTCACATCCTCTACGGCCAAGCGGGCGACCCACCAGCTGCGATGCACCTGCGCCCCCTCGATATGCGCGACATGCACCATCGCATCACGCAGCCGCATCAGCACCAGTTCCGAACCGAGCGCGGTGTGCACGCGCACGTAATGGTCCTCCATTTCGAGCGCGATGACATCGCTGCCGAGTGCAGGCGGGAGTTGGTCGAGAAGCGGGTTCGCAGGCTGGTGTTCGGGTGCGGGTGCGGGAGCGGGTGCGTCTTTAAGCGCATCTGCGGCGGCGCCCTTCCCCGGAAATTTCATCTCGATGATGTTGAACAACAGCGTCACCGCGCCGCCGACCACCAGCACGTAGAAATAGCTCGTCAGCGCGATCTCCAGCCCCGGCCAGCGAAACGGCGCTTGCGGATTGCCGACCGCCAGCACCGCCACCGTCATCGGGATCGTCGCGATCACGACGCCCGCCACCCATAGACCGATGCGCGGCAGATCGAGAGTGCGCTCGGCCCAGTCAACCAGCGGCGCGAGCGGGCGGTAGCAGGCGTATCCGATGTAGGCGAAGGCGAGCCAGCTGAGCAGCCGCACCGGCAATGGCAGGCTGATACTGCCGAACGGGCCGATGATACCCATGAACAGGCCGATCACTGTCATGATCGCCAGATCGGAGAGCAATCCGCGCAGCACGGCGGCGCGTTTGCCGATAGCTTTCTGGTCGTCTGCGCTTGTCATGGCGCATGGAAATGCCTGCCCGTTCGCGCTTCGTAAAGTGGCAATAGCGGCAAGAACCCCGTGATTCCGGCCATTTCGCGCACGTCTGTGCCCGCTTGCGCAGTCGCGATTGCGAGCGAACGGGCCGCTGGCAGTTTGGCTGCAACAGCAAACGCCAACCCGTTCAAAGGAGACGCCGCATGGCCATTCTCACCTCTATCCTGCCCGTTCCGGCTTCTTTCGGAGCGCCCAAATCGAACCCGCTCGAAATCAGCCCGTGGCTGCGCGCCGTGATCCTCGCCGCCGCCACCGGTATGTCGCTCGCGGTCACTATCGCGCTTTTTCGGGGGCTCACGGGGATAGCGCCCGATCATCCCAATATCCGCCACTTCGCGATTGCACTGCATGTCGCCACGGTGATCCCGGCGATCCCGCTTGGCGGCTATCTGCTGCTGGCGCGCAAGGGCACCGCGCGGCACAAGCAGCTTGGCAAGATCTGGGTCGGGCTGATGGTGGTGACCGCGCTATCGGCGCTGTTCATCCGCACCGGCGGCAGCTTCAGCTTCATCCATATCTTTGTGCCGCTAACGCTGTGGTCGTCCTACAAGCTGGTCGCCACCGCACGCCGCGGCGACATGAAGGCGCACCGCTGGGAAATCCTGACGCTCTACCTCGCCGCGCTGATGATTCCCGGTATCTTCAGCATGGCGCTGCCCGGTCGACTGATGAACGTGTGGCTCTTCGGGTGAGCGCCTAACGCCCCCGCTTGAGCACCAGATAGAGCGCGCCCTCTCCGCCGTGTCGGATGTGGGCGCGCCGCACTGCTGCGATGGCATCGGCGTGATGGCTTGCCGCCAGCCAGTCGAGCAGCTTGGCGCGGATTGCCCCGCGCTTGTGTTGGCGGTCGGCAGGGTCCGCGCCGCGATCGCGCCCTGCGATCACCAGCACCACCCGCGCGCCCATACTGCGCGCCTGATCTATTCCGCTGATGATCCGGCCATAGGCCCCATCGAGCGTGTGGCCGTGCAGGTCGAGCGTGTAGTCGGGCGCGATCTGCCCTGCTTTCAGCTTGCGGTTCCAATGCCCGTCGAGGCCTTCATCCACCCTGCGCGGGCGCGGCGCCGGTGAAGGCGGGCGTAGCGGCACGTATGGCTTTGGAGGCTTGTGCGCTACTGGCGCTTTGGGAGCAGCTTTGATCGGGGGCGAATTGGCCGGAGCCTGCGCGGCGGTGACAGGCGCGGGCTTCGGTAATTTGCGGCCCGCCAGCGGCGTCACGCTCTCGGCAAGCTTCGCCCATGCGGCTTGCTCCGCATCGCTAAGGCCGCGCGGCGGTCTCATCGACCGGAATTGAGGCGTGCGACTGTGCCCTTGGGCAGCAGCACATAGGCCTGCCCGCGCGCGCTCATCCCGCCTGCAATCGCGCGCGCATCGGCGCCTGCACCCCAGAAGGTGTCGAAGCGGTTTGCGCCCTTGATCGCGCCGCCGGTGTCCTGCGCGATCCACAGCCCGTCGGCAATATCGCGGTCCATGTCGAGCCAGACAGGCGCGCCCAGCGGAACGAAGGCGGGGTCTGCCGCCACCGAAGCCTCGCGCCGGACAGGGACACCCAGCGCGCCGAGCGGACCGTCGCCGGTCAGTTCGCGGAAGAACACCCAGCTTTCGTTCATGCGCATCAGCGCGCGGCCCTCTGCCGGGTTATCGCGGATATAAGCCATGATCCCCTGCATCGAGCCGGGGTACTGGCCGGGACCATCGCCCAGCAGGCCGCGCTCGCGCATGACCCCGCCGATGCCGGTATAGCCGCGCCCGTTCTGACCGGCATAGCCGATGCGGATCACCTCGCCTTCGGGTGTGCGCAGGCGACCCGAACCCTGGATTTGCAGGAAGAAGAACTCGACCGGATCCGCCGCCCAGCCGAGCACGGGCACACGGCCTGCAAGCGCGCCGTCCTCGATTTGGGCACGGGTGTAATAAGGAACGAACTCCCCTTGCGCGTCAAAGCGTCCCAATGACGCACGCCCCGTGCGCTCGGACGCGGGTGTATCGNCAGGNCATGCGCGCACCAGATCGTCGGGCATGGCATAGACAGGCACGTCAAAGCCTGGGCGACGGATGCGGCTGCCGAGAATTTCGGGCTCGAAATAGCCGGTCGCATAGGCCTTTCCATCGCCCACGCGCGCGGTTTCGAAATGGGTCTGGAAAAAACGCGGCGCATCGCCAATCGACCAGCCGACCGCCGCATCGCAAGCCGGACGCCAGTCGGCACCATAGGCCAGCCCGCTCGCATCGTCGCGGCGCAGCAGTTGCGGGCAGGATTCGATGAAGGCGGATAGCGCGGTGGCCGCATCCTCGCTGCCGATGCCGAGCGCGCCGACGCTCGGCCCGCGTTCGACGCCTGCCATCATCGCGCTGACAACGCCGACATCTGTCGGCGGCGTGCTGACGGTGGTGCGAGGGCCGGAGCTTTCGGGGATCAGCCGCACACAGCCACTGAGCAGCACAATCGCCGCCAGCGCCGCTGCGCCAGCGCCGATCGAGCGTTTATGCCGTTCGGGTGTGTCGGGACCGCCCAGCCGGATGACTTCGGCCGTGTCTGCGCGCCCCCGGAACAAGAGTTTAACCCTCGTCGGTTTCGTCGAGCACCCAGTTGGGGTCGCTCGAAGAGACATTCCGGCTGAACGTCCAGATATCGCGGCTTTCGATCGCATCGTCGAGCGAGCCTGCGATGACATTGCCGTCCTTGTCGCGCGTGACCGATGCGATATCGGCGACGAACAGGATTGCGATGCGTGCGGTGCGGACGTCCATCGAAGCCGAGTGGATGCGCGTTTCCTCGATCCGGATCAGCTTGTTGTCGAGCGTGTGACCGGCTTCCTCGCGCGCGTCGATCGCAGCGGTGAAGCCTTCATAGACATCGTCATCGCACAGGTCGCGCAGCGTCTCGCGGTCGCCTGACCAGAACGCTTCGAGCACCATTTCATAGGCGCCCTTGGCACCTTCGAGAAATGCGGCGATTTCGAAGTTGCGGTCGGCCACCACGATGTCGCGGATACCGCGTTCGACCGCGGGCATGACACCTTCGAGTTCGGGAACGCGCTGCGGCGGAGCGGGAACGGGATTGCGTGCCTCGGGCGAGTGAGCGCCTGGCACGTCGCCGGTTTCAAACCGCTGCGGCACCGATTCCTCTTCTTGTTCCGCGCGTCGGCCCAGCACCGAATAGAGGCGCAGACCCAAAAACGCGGCGATCATGGCGAGGACGATAATTTCAATCACTGTAGTACCTGGATACCCTTTCAGCGCCTTGTGCGCGCCTGTTGCATTCGCGGCGCATATTTCCGGGCCGGCGAGCCAGCCTAACCATGAGAAGTTACGAAGGCCGCTCTGGCTGGATGCGTCTCGTCCCATAAATAGGGATCAATTTCAATTCGCCAACGCCCGATCCGGGCCGGAATCGCGGAATTTGACGTCGAATTGCCTTATATTGACGCTGTTCGGGGGCCATTGCTTGCCCCATTGCCTGTAGCCCCCGCCCCTGCTAGTCGCGCGGGCTTCAAGTTTAGCTCTACGCAGGCCGGCATTAACCAGCGCTTGCGCACAGACCACCTGCAACGACACGAAAGACCAGATCCATGGCCGAAGAAGGCGACGTTCTCACCGATCTCGATAACATCAATCCGGGTGCCAACGGCGCTGACAACCAGCCCGCCGCCGGCATCATCACGCAATATGTGAAGGATCTCTCGGTCGAGAACCCGAACGCGCCCGACGTCTATCAGTGGACCGACAGCCCCAAGGTCGATGTGCAGTTCAACATCGGCGCACAGCCCAAGGGCGACCAGGTCACCGAAGTCGAGCTCAAGATCAACATCACCGCGACCGGCGAAAAGGGCACCGCCTATGTGGTCGAGCTGAGCTATTGCGGCCTGATCGGCCTGCGCAACATTCCCGAAGATCAGGCGCACGCCTTCCTCTTTGCCGAAGCACCGCGCATCCTTTTCCCCTTCGCCCGCCGCGTCGTTGCCGACGCCGTGCGCGATGCAGGCTTCCCGCCGCTGATGGTCGATCCGATCGATTTCAACGGCCTCTACGTGCAGCAGCTTCAGGCACGCCGTCAGCAGGAAGCAGCGGCAGGCAACGCGCCTGCACCGACCGGCGGGGACGCGTAAGCGCGATGACGCCAGCGGGCCTGCTCGTATGAGCCTGCTTAAAAATGTCGGGACCATCGGGTCGCTGACACTCGTCAGCCGCATTGCGGGGATGGCGCGCGAGATGATTTTCTCGCGCGTCCTCGGCGCCAATGCGGTGACCGACGCGTGGTTTCAGGCGTTCATCATTCCCAACGTCTTCCGCCGCCTGTTCGCGGAAGGCGCTTTCTCGGCCGCCTTTGTGCCGATGTTCTCCAAGCGGCTGCACGGTCATGAAGACCGCGAGCAGGGTCTGGAGGAAGCGCGCAGTTTCAGCGCCGATGTGCTCTCGGTATTTCTGCCGGTGCTGATTGCGCTGGTGGCGGTGTTCGAAATCGCCATGCCGGGGGTGATCTGGCTGCTTGCAGACAAGCCGGTTGATCCGACCGAGTTCGGGCTGGCGGTCGATTTTGCGCGGATCATGTTCCCCTACATCATCCTCGTCAGCCTCGTGACGCTGTTCACAGGCATGCTCAATTCAGTCTCGCGCTTTGCGCCCGGAGCGAGCTTTCCGATCATTCTCAACCTCGTTCTGATAGCCGCGCTGCTGACGGGCGAGTGGATCTCGCAGCGCACCGGCGCGAGTGTCGAACAGATCGCCTATGGCATCGCCTGGGCGGTGACGGGCGCAGGGGTGATGCAGCTGGCGTGGCTCTATTACTGGACGCGTGTCGAGGGTTTCCGCCCCAAGCTGCTGTGGCCGCGCATCACGCCCGAGGTAAAACGCCTGTCGATCATCGCGCTGCCTGCGGCGATCGGCGGCGGCGCGTATCAGATCAACACGCTGGTGCAGCTCTACTTCCTCAACCAGCTTGAGGACGGCTCGGTCAGCTATATGAACTATGCCGACCGGCTGAACCAGTTGCCGCTCGGCATCATCGGCATCGCGCTTTCGACCGCGATCCTGCCGACGCTGTCGAAGTTTGTCGGCGGCGATAACAAGGAAGGCGCGGATCGCATCCAGTCGGACGCTATCGAGCTTGCGATGCTGCTGACCATTCCCGCAGCCGTCGCTCTGGCGATCTGTGCCGAGGCCTTCGTGACGATGATCTTCCAGGGCGGACGCTTCGATCTGGCTGACGCAGCCTCGACCGGAAACGTGCTCGCAGCACTCGTCATGGGTCTGCCTGCCTATGTGCTGGTGAAGGTGATCGTCCCCAATTTCTACGCCCGCGCCGATACGCGCACGCCGGTGGTGGCGGCGTTTATCTCGCTGGTGGTCTTCGTTGTCTCGATCCTCTTGCTGATCGACGATCTGGGCGTGGTCGGCGTCGCCTTTGCCAGCGTCATCGGCGCATGGATCAACGTGGCCTTCCTGCTCGTGGTGCTCGCAAAGCGCGGCCATTATCGCATCCCCGCCGCGCTGATCTTCCGCATTTCGCGGCAGGTGCTGGCAGCGGCAGCCATGGGCGCGGCGCTCTATTACGCGACGGACCTGCTCGCAGGCTGGTATTCGGCAGGTCTGTTCGCAAGGCTCGGCGCGCTGGTCGCGCTGGTGGGCGCGGCGGCGGTGGTCTATTTCGGCATCGCCTTTGCGGTCGGCGCGATCGACCGTCAGCGCATTGTCACGCTGACACGCAGGCAGGCGCCGCCAGCAGCGGACGCACCGGGCGAGTAATCTTGCCCCTCCGGGTTCCTGTGCTAAAGCGCAGCCCATGACTGCAACGCCTCACTCGATTGGTTCAGCCCCGGCGCGATTCGTGCTGCGCGGGCGGGCGGCTTGGCGATGGCTTGCTTGCTCTATCGTTTGAGCAAACCAGTCCTACCCAGTCATTTGAAAGAGTAATCCCATGAGAGTCGTCTCGGGCATCCAGCCCACCGGTAAACCGCACCTTGGCAACTACCTCGGCGCGATCGTCAATTATGTGAAGCTGCAGGACGAAGCGCAGGCCGCGGGCGGCGAGTGCTTCATCTTCCTCGCCGATCTTCACGCTATCTCGCAGCCGCACAGCCCTGCGGAACTCACACAGAACACCCGCGAAATGGTCGCCACGCTGGTCGCCTGCGGGGTCGATCCGGCCAAGACCGTGTTGTTCAACCAGGCGCAGGTCCCCGCGCATGCCGAGCTGCAATGGCTTCTGAACGGAACCGCCCGTATGGGCTGGTTGAACCGCATGACGCAGTGGAAGGACAAGGCGGGCAAGAACCGCGAAGGCCAGTCGGTCGCGCTGTTCACCTACCCCGTGCTGCAAGCCGCCGACGTGCTGCTGTATCAGGCGACCCACGTGCCCGTGGGCGAGGATCAGAAGCAGCATCTCGAGCTCGCGCGCGACATCGCGCAGAAGTTCAACAACGACTTCTGTTCCGAAGACGCGCCGCTGTTCACTCTGCCCGAACCCTACATCCCGCCCACCGCCGCGCGCATCATGAGCTTGCGCGATGGTACGGCGAAGATGTCGAAATCGGACCCTTCGGACATGAGCCGCATCAGCCTTACCGACGATGCCGATACGGTGATGAAGAAGGTCAAGAAGGCCAAAACCGACCCCGAACCCTTGCCGAGCGAGGAGAAGGGGCTGGAGGACCGGCCCGAGGCGAAGAACCTCGTCGGCATCTACGGCGCGCTTACCGGCAAGAGCACGGCAGAAGTGCTCGCCGAACATGGCGGTCAGGGTTTCGGCGCGTTCAAGCCGGCGCTGGGCGAATTGCTGGTGGAGACGCTCGCCCCCATCAATGCGCGCTTTATGGAGCTGAAGGACGATCAGGAATCGCTCGACGCGATCCTTGCACGCGGGGCATCCAAGGCTCGTGAAGCGGGCCGTGCGACGCTCGATGCGGCCTATTCGGCATTGGGACTGGTGCGCGGCTGATCCGGAGCCGGACGGCAAACGGCTGGCCGCCATTCAATATCGGTTCAGCCCGCCTACATATAGTGTATCACTCGCAATGGCCCGTTCGCCACTGCGTCACCGGCGCTTTCGTCGGTGCCGCCTTGGCGGGCCGGCGAAGGATATGCCATGTATAGCTCCGAAACAAAGTCGCACAGGAAGCCTATGAAACGCCTCATTTTTGCCGCTGCAATCGCACTCGGCCTTTCCGCCTGCGCCCCGTCTTTCAAGGCGGATGTGTCGCGTTTTCAGGCGCAGCTTCCTGCGCCGCAGGGCCAGACCTTTGCGGTCGTGGCTGAAGATCCCGCGCTCGCGGGCGGCATCGAGTTCGGCATGTATGCCGATATGGTCGCCGCCGAAATGGCGAAGCTCGGCTATGTCGAAGCGGCCTCGCCCGAAGCGGCCAACCTGCTTGTCCAGTTCGACTATGGCGTCGATAACGGACGCGAGCGGGTGCGCGGCGACACCACCGGCTTTGTCGATCCCTATTACCGCGCATGGGGCCGGTTCGGCGGCTTCGGCTATCGTCGCGGCTATGCGATCGGCTTCTACGACCCGTGGCTCGCCGG
>PALE01000015.1 GCA_002706445.1 Erythrobacteraceae bacterium | reverse complement strand
TCGCCTTCTACGACGGGTCGCGGCTGGTTGGACTGATGCCGCTCGCCTCCGAGCGCCATTATTACGGCTATCGCCTGCCGCATGTCGCCGCGTGGCTGCACGACAACGCATTTTGCGGAGCGCCTCTGGTTGCCCGCGGGTCGGAACGGGCATTCTGGCAGGCGCTGCTTGCGCAACTCGATGCGAGCTTTGGCAGCGCACTGCTCCTTCACCTGCCGCAACTTCCCGAATCGGGCGCGCTGACGGCTGCACTCGACGCCGTTCTCGCAGAGCATGCGCGTGCTTCCTACACCGCGCTGGCAAGCGAGCGCGCCATGCTCGCCTCCACTCATGGTCCCGATGCCTATTTCGAACAGGCGATGAGCGCCAAGAAACGCAAGGAACTGCGCCGCCAGCACAAACGCCTTGGCGAAGAAGGCGCGCTCACTTTTGAACGCGCCGAGGGCGCAGAGGGTGTCGAGGACTGGGTCGCCGATTTCCTCGCACTCGAAGTGGCAGGTTGGAAGGGCGAGGCAGGTTCCGCGCTTGCAAGCGCGGATGGCACCCGCAGCTTCTTCGCCCAAACGCTCACCGGCGCGGCCGAGGCCGGACGGCTCGAACGGCTTTCGTTGAGCCTCGACGGCAAGCCGATTGCCATGCTCGCCAACTTCCTCTGCACGCCGGGCGCTTTCAGCTTCAAGACCGCTTTCGACGAGCGATACGCGCGATTTTCGCCCGGTCTGCTGCTCCAGATCGAGAACCTCCAGCTGCTCGCCCGCGACGGTATCGACTGGACCGACAGCTGCGCTGTTCAGGGCCATTCGATGATCGAGCGCATCTGGCGCGAGAAACGCACCATCACCAGCCGCAACATCGCCATCGGCGGACCATTGCGGCGCACCGCCTTCCGCCTGCTCAGGGCCTATGAAACCCGCAAGAGGAGTTCTCAATGAACGCTCCCGTTTCCGACATCCGTGCAGCCAATGTCTTCGATGCGAAGGCGCTTGCGACCTTCGGGGCGAACTATCCTGAGACCCCGCACACGCTTCACCATGCGCTCGACTGCCACCCGCTGCTCGAGCTTGACGCGCTGGCACAGCTTGGCGACGCGCTGCCTGCAAGCAGTGTCGAGTTCAATCGCGGCGATCTGCCAATCGGCGTGGACGGCAAGCCGGGCGCGACCGGCCTCACAATTGCCGAGACCATTCGCAAGGTGGCAGAAGCGAACAGCTGGGCGGTGCTCAAGAACATCGAACAAGTGCCCGCCTACAAGGCGCTGCTGATGGACCTGCTGGGCGAAATCCGCGCGGAGATCGAGGCGAAGACGGGCGCCATGCTGACGCCGCAGGGCTTCATCTTCATCTCTTCGCCCAATGCAGTGACGCCCTATCACTTCGATCCGGAGCACAACATCCTGCTCCAGATCAGGGGCAGCAAGACGATGACCCAGTTTCCGGCGGGCGACCCGTGCTATGCCGCCGATGAAGTGCACGAAAGCTACCACTCCGGCGGCCCGCGCGAGCTAACGTGGGACGACGCGCTGATGGAAGGAGCGAACGCCTTTCGCATCGGTCCGGGCGAAGCGGTGTTCGTGCCGGTCATGGCGCCGCACTTCGTTCGCAACGGGCCGGAAAGCTCGATCTCGCTGTCGATTACATGGCGCTCGACATGGAGCTATGCCGAAAGCGACGCGCGCGGGCTCAACCACCTGTTGCGCCAGCGCGGCTTCGCCCCCGCAGCGCCCGGGCGCTGGCCTTCGAGCAATGCTCCCAAGGCCTTCGCCTTCCGCGCTTTGCGCAAGCTCGGCCTTACCGGCTGACGCCGCGCGCTTGACGTTTGCGTAAGGTCGCCGCATGGCCATACGCATGACAGATACTACCGATTACCAGCGTGTCGTCGACGGGCTGGTCAAGCTCCTCACGGTCGAGAAACGCGCTTCCGACATCTACATGGGCTCAGCGCAGAAGGGCGGCGTGGGCCGCGTGTTCGGCGGTCAGGTGATCGCGCAGGCTTTGCAGGCAGCGCAGGAGAGCATCGGTGATGCGAAGATCGCCCACTCGCTGCACGCCTACTTCCTGCGCGGCGGCCGCGAAGGCGCACCGATCGAGTACCGTATCGAGCGCGACTTCGATGGGCGCAGCTTTGCGAACCGGCGGGTGGTGGCTTCTCAGGAGAACGAGGACGGAACCTCGACCCCAATCCTCAACCTGACCGCCAGCTTCCAGAAGCCGGAGGAAGGCCTCGAGCATGACGATGCGCCCATGCCCGACGTTCCCGATCCAGATACGCTCAAACCCGACATGCAGGTGCGCCGCGAGATGGCGGATGCGATGGGCGACAAGCTCGGCGAAGAGCAGATCAAGCTGATGCTTCGCCCCCGTCCGATCGACATGCGGACCAGCGATGCGCTTCACTGGATGAACAGCGAGAAGCGCGAGCCGCGCTCGCACAGCTGGTTCCGGGCCGCAGCGAGCCTGCCCGACGATCCCAATCTGCACCGCGCGGTGATCGCCTTTGCGAGCGATTACACGCTGCTCGGCACCAGCGCGCTGCCGCATGGCCTGTCATGGATGCGCGGCGAGCTGACCGGCGCGAGCCTTGACCATGCCTTGTGGTTCCACCGCGAGGCGCGCGCGGACGAGTGGCTGCTGTTTGCCACCGATGCACCGTGGTCTGGCGGCGGTCGCGGCTTCAACCGGGGCCGCATCTTCAACCGCGAAGGCCAGCTGGTCGCCAGCGTTGCGCAGGAAGGCATGATGCGGCGACGGGTGAAGAAGGGGTAACCCGACCGCGCTCAAGCAGCGAAGCGGTAGCGCAGACAAGGGCCTCCTGAAACCCTACAGGCTGGAACACATGGAACACTGTCCTGGGCCCAAAAACCCGAACCCCTGAAAAGCGGGCTGCCGACGATGGAAAAGAGCGGTCATCAGCCCTATCCCATCGCATTCGAGTAGGAAAACGCGCGTGCTCAGGCCTCCGCCCAGCGCCGCACGAGGTTGTGATACAGCTGCGTGAGCACCAGCACCTCGCGGTCGCTCTTGCCGCGCTCCGCCGATAGCGCCTGCGTGGTGCGGTCGAGGTCGTAGAGCATTTCGCGTTCGGCATGATCTGCGACCAGCGATTGCATCCACATGAAGCAGCTCACCCGTTCGCCGGATGTCACTTCCTCCACCTTGTGCAAAGTCGTCGACGGATAAAGCAGCATCGAGCCTGCCGGCAGCTTGTAGCTCGTCGTGCCCGAATTGCCCTCGATCCGCAGTTCGCCGCCCTCGTAGTCCTCCGGCTCGGTCAGGAACAGCGTTGCCGACAGATCGGTACGAATCCGCACACCCGTCCCGCCGTGAAAGCGAATCGCGTTGTCGACATGCAGGCCGAAAGTCTCGCCCGGCCCATAGCGGTTGAACAACGGCGGAAAGACCGAGTGCGGCAGCGCGGCGGCAAGGAAGGTCGCATTGCCCATCAGCGCAGCGCTCACCTGTGCCTGCGCCGCCTGTGTCACCGCGCCCTCTTCGGGCAATTGGCGGTTGCGCTTTACCGAAGCCGCACCCGAACCGCTGGTAACGTTGCCGTCCACCCATTCGGCAGCGAGGAGGCGGTCGCGCAAGTCGCCCGCCTCCTGCTTGCCAAGCACATTGTCTATCTGAAGGATCATGCCTTTCCCTTAGACAATCAGAACGTGCCCGTCAGGGTGAAGAATGCCGACCGGCCCGGAGCGATGTAGGCGAAGGGCGAACCCGAACGATAGATCGCGTCGTAATAGCGCTTGTCGGTCACATTGAGCACGTTGACGCGCATCTGGACATTGTCGCTGAGCGCATAGCGCGCCACCGCGTCGAAGCGGACATAGCCCGGCACTTTGGCGGTTCCGGCCAGTTGCGAGCCGCCAAACATCTCGTCCTGCGCATACACCTGCCCGCCAATCTCGAACTTGCTGGTGACCGAGACGGTGGTGAGCAATTGCGCGGTGTGCTGCGGGATGTTGGCAAACCGCCGTCCTACATTGGTCGGGTCAGCCGATTCGGTGATCTCCGCATCGGTGTAGGTGTAGCCTGCGAAGATATTGATGCTGTCCGCAATCGTGCCGTTGGCCGACAGTTCGATACCCTGCGAACGCAGCGTGCCGACATTGGTGTAGGGCTGGCCGCGTCCGGCGGATTCGCGGGCATTGTCCTTCTCGATGCGGAAGCCCGCTGCGGTCAGCAACAGACCACCGTCGAAAAACTCGCCCTTTGCGCCCACCTCGATCGAGGTGTTCTGTTCGGGCGAGAAGTCGATGGTCTGCTCGCTGATCCCGTCATAGGAGGCGCCATTGCCGTCGAGCTGTTCGCCGCTCGGGTTGGAGCTGGTCGAGAACGAGGCGTAGAGCGTGAACGGCTCTGACGGCTTGAACACCACCGACGCCTGACCATTGAAGAACACTTCGGAATAGTTGAGCGTCGTCGCTGATGCGGGAGCGAAATAGTCGATGTCGAAAGTGTCGACACGCCCGCCGAGAACGATCTGGAACGCGTCCGAAAATTTCACCGTATCAATCACATAACCGGCAAAATTCTGGGCATTGGTGACGGTCGGCCCGTTGGTCGTATCGGGGCCGATGGGGATGGTGTAGCCGAGCACGGGATCGGGATCGAACAGATCATAGACAAAGCCGCCGGGGATCGAGACGCTGTTGCCGTTCTCGTCCTCCACTGTCGAAGGGATGTTGAGCGGATAGGCCTCGATCGTCTCGTCGGCGAAATCGCCGCCGATCACCAGCGTGTGGTCGATGCTGCCGGTGGTAATGTCCGCCACTGCGAAAGTGCTGTTTGCCCAATAGCTGTTGTCGCGCCAGCTGCTCTTGAGCGCGGGACTGACGGTGTACTCGCTTTCGGGAACCGCGACTCCGCCGCCGCGCGGGCATCGTCCGTCCGCGTCTCGTTCAAATGTGCAAATCGACGGCTCGCTCACTGCATAGCGGTTGAAGGTTTCGCCATAGCGGGTGATCGACTGGATCTTGAGGTCGGGAATCGGGGTCCATTCGACCTGAACCGTGCCGATGTCCGCGCCGTTTTCGATGAAGTCGCGTCCGACCACACCGTAGAAATTGTCGCGGTCAACCAGATAGGGTTGCTGGGTGACCGAATTGAACGGGTGGCCGAACTCGGGAACCCCGTCGAGGCGGTAGTAATAATAGTCGGCGCTCACCGCGAGGTTGTCGGTCACATAGACCGTGCCCGCGATGGTCGCGCCGTAACGCTCGCTGCCGACGAAATCGCGGCCAGGCGTGTCGGCATCGTGGTAGAGGCCGTTGAAGCGCACAGCGACATCTTCGCTGAGCTGCACATTGGTATCGATCGTGCCGCGATAGTAGTTTTCGGTGCCGATGCCTGCTTCGAGCACGGCGAAGTCATTGCCGAATTGCGCACGCTTTGATTGCAGCGAGACAAGCCCGCCGGTGGTGCCGCGCCCGCCGAAGACCGCGCTCGGGCCTTTGACGACTTCGATCTGTTCGACCGCGAAGATCTCGCGGCTGGTGACGCCGGGATCGCGCAGGCCGTCGATATAGACGTCGCCGCGCGCCTCGAAACCGCGGATGAAGATGCGATCGCCAAAGGCATTGCCGCCCTCGCCCGTGCCGAGCGTTACGCCCGGAGTGCTGCGGACGATCTCGCGGAAGCTGGTTGCGCCGATGTCCTCGATCACTTCTTTGGGGATGATCGTTTGGGTCTTGGGCGTGTCGCGCACGGGCGCGGTGAATTTGCCGTCGGTGGATTCGTCGATCTTGTAGGGCGCTTCATTGGCGGCGTTGACGTTTACGTCGGGACGGTCGCCCGAAACGATGATCTCGCTGCGCTGCTGCTCGTCGGGAATCTCCTCCGCCATGGCTGCCGTGGGCAGAAAGGCTGCGCCGAATGCACCGGCGAGCAAGGTTCCTGTGAGAGCGGTTCGGCCCGAAGCCTTGATCGGGGATCGGGGGGTATTGGTGTAGTTCAAAGTGTTCCTCCTGCTGACGCAGTTGCTATTGCGAATGCTTCTCATTCACACAAGAGAAAACTTTGAGCGAGGTCAAAACTTCACGGGAAAACTCCGCAATTTCAGGATCTCAAAGCGCAAAAAAGCGCCGCCGCGAGAGCGTGTCTCGCGGCGGCGCCTGTCCTCAACCGGTGATCGCGGCGACTAGTGTGCCAATAATATCGGCAATTGCGGATCGCTGAGGATTCGCCGCGTCACCCCGCCCATCAGCAATTCTGCAAGCCGCGAATGGCCGTAAGCGCCCATCACCAGCAGCCCGCATTCGCGCATCTCGGCGGCGAGGAAGAGGCTGTCGGATATCTTCGCCTTGCCGCGCGGGATTTCAACCAGCTCGGCCTCGATCCCGTGACGGCTGAGATATTTGCCTGCCTCGCTTGCGGGGAAGTCGTTGCGGTCATTGTCCGATTCCTCGGAGACCGTGACGAGATAGACCGCGCTCGCCTGACGCAGCAGCGGCAAACTTGCTCGCAATGCCACCGCCGCTTCCGCCGAGCCGTTCCAGGCAACCATCGCCGGAGCGCCGACGTCGAAGCTCTTGGCGTCATCGGGCACCACCAGCACCGGCGCGGGAGCCTTCACCGCCAGTTCGCCCGCCATTGCCGACGGTCCGCGCGAGCCCTCTTCGCCAATATCGTGCGGGCCGACGATGATCACGTCATGCAGCGCCGACTGTTCGAGCAGATTGTTTTCCGCCGGTCCGATCAGGAAGCGCCATTCCCACGAGACATCCTCGTGCTTGAGCCGCGCTTCGATTTCGGCGCGCAATTGCTCGGCTGCTTCCTTGATCTGCGGGATCGCGGCCGCCATCGCAGCGCCGTAGAAATCGCCGGGCGCAAACACCGTGTAGCTGACCGATTGCAGGCAGGTGACATGCGCGTCGCAGCCGCGCGCAATGTCCATTGCGACCTGCAAACGCGCTTCCATCGCGCGGTCGCCGTCAATGTGGAGCAGAATCGATTTCATGGCATGTCTCCTCGTGATGCATCGCATTGTCTGCCGTTGCCGCAGTGCCTGCATTGATCGAGATCAAGTTTGTCAGACGCGCACTATGCTCTATTCTGGCCAACAAGGGTTATAACCCAAGGGAGAGAACAATGCAGGTCACGCGCCATCCGCCGGTCCGCACCACGCTGGAGCCGTCGAACCACCCCTATCTGTCGGGGCCGTGGACCCCGTGCCACGAAGAAGTCGACGTGGACGAGCTGGAGGTTATCGAAGGCGCAATCCCCGCAGACATCGACGGCATATACTTGCGCAATACCGAGAACCCCGTGCACCAGCCGCTGGGCCGTGCGCACCCGTTCGACGGCGATGCGATGGTGCATCAGGTGAATATTTCCGGCGGCAAGGCGAGCTATCGCAACCGCTTTGTGCGCACCCATTGCTTCATCGAGGAACAGATCGCTGGCGAAGCGCTATGGGGCGGGCTGATGGACCCTTTCGGCACCTCCAAGCGTCCCGGCTTCGGCGCGCACGGCGGGCTTAAGGACACAGGTTCGACCGACATAATCGTCCATGCGGGCGTAGCCTATGCAACGCTCTACCAATGCGGCGAGGCGTGGATGATGGATCCGGTGACGCTCGCCAATCTGGGGAAAGCGCCGTGGGGCCCGCTCGACGGGGTATCCGCGCATCCCAAGGTGGACGAAGCGACCGGCGAACTGATGTTCTTCAACTATTCGAAGCACGCGCCCTACATGCATTACGGCGTGGTCGATCGCACCGGCGCGCTGGTGCACTACGTGCCGATCCCCCTGCCCGGCCCGCGCCTGCCGCATGATATGGCGATCACGCACAACTGGTCGATCCTCAACGATATGCCGCTTTTCTGGGACGAGGAACTGCTGGAGCGCGACATTCATGCGGCGCGAATCCACGAAGGCGTGCCGACGCGTTTTGCGCTCATCCCGCGCCGCGGCCAGCCGGAGGAAATCCGCTGGTTCGAAGCATCGCCGACCTACGTCCTCCACTGGACCAACGCCTATGAAGCCAAGAACGAGGATGGTTGCGACGAGGTGGTGCTCGAAGGCTATTATCAGGACAAGCCCATGCCCGACCCGATCGAGGAGGCGGGCCAGTACAGCCATATGATGGCCTATGTGGACGAACATTCATTCCAGAGCCGCCTGCACCGCTGGCGCTTTAACCTCGCAACTGGTGAATGCCGCGAGGAACGCTTGTCGGACCGCATCGTCGAATTCGGGATGATCAACCCCGCCTACGCCATGCGGAAAAGCCGCTATATCTGGTCCACGACGACCAGGCCCGGCTGGTTCCTGTTCAACGGCTATGTGCGCCACGACACCGAAACGGGCGAAGAGCAGGTCTATCGCCTGCCCGAAGGCGTCTATGCCAGCGAAAGCCCGATTGTGCCGCGCAAGGGGGCAACCTCGGAGGATGACGCTTACTTGGTCACTTTCCTGATCGACGAGAATCGCGGCACGTCGGAACTGGCGATCCTTGACGCTGCCAATATCGCCGCCGGCCCGATCTGCCGCGCCGCCCTGCCGCACAAGATTTCAAGCGGGGTGCATGCGACATGGGTTGAGAATGCCCAGCTGAAACGCGACGCCCAGCTGAAACGCGACGCGCAGCTGCGCTAGAACAACTTCCCGAATTTCACTCCACGGACCAGTTCGCGTGCAATCCTGCTGCTGGGTTCCTCGCTGGTTTCGTCGCGTGCCATGCCTGCAAGATAGACGTTACCGCGCCGGCCGACCGTGGTGATCTTGCGCACGATCCGGCCAAGTTCGGGATGATCGACCAGCACGATATCGCCGCGCGCCAAGCCCTTGCGGCGGCGGAACAGCACGATGCTGCCATGCGGCAATTGGGGTGCCAGGCTGGTGCCTCTCACACGCGAGATGCTGAAACCGAACAAGCGGTGAAATCTCCCCTACGCAAGCGAATAGGCCCCCGCTTGTCTAACCGTTAACTTATGCCAAAAACGCGGACAGCGGACAAGCCGCGCAACGTCATGACGTCACATAAAACGGCTATCTGCCTGACACTCTTTCAAAAGTGCTGGCTAAAGCCTATCCGATCACCACATAGCACTCGCCGACCAATTTTAAGCGAACCAAGAGAAGGACAAGCACATGGCTTTCAAGCTCATCGACCTCCCGTATGACGACACCGCTCTCGAACCCGCAGTATCCGCGAAGACGCTGTCGTTCCACCACGGCAAGCACCACAATGCCTACGTCACCAAGATGAACGACGCGATCGAAGGCACCGAACATGCCGATGCCGCGCTCGAAGACGTGATCGCCGCAGCCCGCGGATCAAACCAGGGCCTGTTCAACAACGCTGCACAGTCGTGGAACCACGGCTTCTACTGGCACTCGATGTCAGGCACCGAAACCGAAGCATCGGCTGACCTTGCGGCCAAGATCGACGAAGCCTTCGGTTCGATGGATGAACTCAAGAGCCAGCTCAAGGCACGCGGCGCAGGTCACTTCGCCAGCGGCTGGGTGTGGCTCGCCGAAAAGGACGGCAAGCTCTCGATCGAAGAAACCCACGATGGCGACACGCTGGCAGACAGCGGCTTCAACCCGCTGCTGACGATCGACGTGTGGGAACACGCCTATTACCTCGATCACCAGAACGCGCGCCCGTCCTATCTCGACGCGGTCGTGGACGGTAAGCTCAACTTTGCCTTCGCCAGCGAAAACCTCGCACGCGGCTCGACCTGGACCTATCCGCGCTAAGCGACAGTTCCATTAGGCACAGATACGGCCCCGCCGCGCAGACCGCGCGGCGGGGCCTTTCTTTTGCGACAACCTCTTTACCTTGCCCGCATTTGCCTAGATGGTGCTGCGTTGAGAGAGAAACGCCGCCACCATGAAGGGAGACCGGGCCCAACGGCACGGGATGGCAAAGCGGCGAGGAGAGGTATTCATGAGTCAATCGAGCGCGGCCGGCGTGGCCGCAGATGCGCCTGCTAGTGGTCCTGAAAACAGCGGTTTCGGTACTCCGGGCTATCGCGGATATGTGCTCGGCGCGCTGTTGCTGGTGTATATTTTCAACTTCATCGACCGCACCATCGTCAACATCCTGACCGAGCCGATCAAGCTTACCTTCGGGCTTGAAGACTGGCAGATGGGACTGCTCGGCGGTCCGGCCTTCGCGGTGCTTTACACCTTCCTCGGCATCCCGATTGCGCGCAGTGCGGAACGGTTCAACCGCACCATCATTATCGCGCTCGCGGTGGCGGTGTGGAGCCTGTTTACCGTGCTCTGCGGTTTTGCCGTGTCGTTCATGATGCTGTTCCTGTTCCGCATCGGGGTGAGNATTGGCGAGGCGGGCTGCACGCCGCCCGCGCAGTCATTGATCGCGGACTATTTCGCACCCTCGCGCCGTGCGACGGCGGTGTCGATCTATGCGCTCGGCGTGCCCTTGGGCGGTATGTTTGCAGCGATTTTCGGCGGGCAACTGGCTGGGATCGACGGCGCGGCGTTTGGCGCGTGGATCAATTCCATCGGCATGGGCGGACTGTTCGGCAGCACCGACTGGGCCAATGTCGAGGGCTGGCGCATCGCTTTCGTCGTGGTCGGCGTGCCCGGCCTGCTGATGTCACTGCTTGTGTGGCGCACGGTCACGGAGCCGCCGCGCGGCTACACCGACCCCGCCTCTCTCCAAGGCCTTGAACGCGCGAGTTTCGGCGAGGCGCTAGGCGTGCTAGCCAAGAAACCCGCCTATGTCCACGTTGTGATCGGCGCGACGGTCGCGTCCTTCGTCGGTTATGGCGTGGGGCAATTCACCACCAGCTTCCTGATCCGCACGCACGGACTTTCGATTGCCGATGCCTCCTTGCTCTACGGTATCGTGCTCGGCGTGATGGCGGCGATTGGCGTCTTCGCCTCAGGCTGGCTGTCGGATCGCATGCGCGAGAAATACCCCAATGCGCTATCGTGGCTGCCCGCAATCGGCATGGGCCTTTCGGTCCCGCTCTATGCATTGGGCTTCCTGCTCGACAATCTGTGGCTGGCGATCCCGCCCATGATGATCGCGGCGATGATCCACTATTTCTACCTCGGCCCGATGTATGCGGTGTCGGGCGGCGTGGTGGACAGCCGGATGCGGGCGACCGCGGTGGCGATCACGCTTTTCGTGGTGAACCTGCTGGGATACGGGCTCGGTCCGCTGCTGATCGGTATTCTTTCGACCGCGCTCAAGACGAGCTTCCTCGAAGGGATCGACCCGACGCTGGCGCTTTCGGCGTGCCAGCCGCTGCTGTCGCTCGCGCCAGAGGCCAAGGCGGCGCTTCAAGGCGCGGAACTTGTCAATCTCGAGGCGTGCGCGACCAGCGATGCCAAGGGGCTGCAATGGTCGATTGTGATCTTCATCTGCGGCTATGGCTGGGCAGCGCTGCACTATCTGCTCGCCGGGCGCACGCTTCAGCGGGACATGGTGACGGGAGCCAGCGCCTAACCGCGCAGGTCTTTCGACGACCCCAGCGAGATATGCGAGGTGATGCTGGCCACTTGTGGCAGCACACCGAGCGTATCTGCGTGGAACGTCTTGTAGGCCTCCAGATCGGCGACCTCGACCCGCAGCAAATATTCGACCGAGCCGGTGATGTTGTGGCACTCGCGCACTTCATCGGCCTGCGCCATCGCCGCTTCGAAACTGCGCGCGTCCTTCGACAGATGCGCATTGAGGCCGACCATGACGAAGATCGTGATCGCCCCGCCCAGCCGTGACCGGTCGAGCACCGCGCGATAGCCTTTTATCAGGCCCGAACGTTCGAGTTCCTGCACGCGCCGCAGACAGGCCGAGGGTGACAATCCGACTGCGCTGGCGAGCGCGGCATTGCTGATCCGCCCGTCCCGCTCAAGCTCTTGCAATATCCTGCTGTCAATTCGATCCACGACCGCACGATATTGCAAGATAGCCCCGGCTGCAACGCAGTTTGCAAGGATATTCGACCCTGAACGAGATATAGTTGCACCCGCAACCACATTCTCACAGGGAATCGACTTATATGGCCACCCTCGTCCAGCAACCCGCCGCCACGACCATCAAGCCGCTCGCCGATTATGATATGTCACCCGAGCGCGGTTATCTTTGCCGCCATGACGCCGGAGCCGTGACCCTGCCGGATGCATGGGGAGATGCGGCAAAGGTCGCGATGCAAATGCCCGACGTCCTGCCCTCGGGAGAAATCCGCGCATTCCTCAAGGCAAATCTGCCTGCGCCCGAAAGCCTTTCGGATGTCGCAACCCTCACCAATGCCCAGCTGCGCATGGTGGCGGTGCATTATTCCTTCATGGTGCAAGCCTATGTCTGGGGCGCGGCCGAGGTGGATAACCGCCTGCCGGCTTGCCTCGCCGTGCCGATGGTCGCGATTGCCGATGCGCTCGGCCAGCAGCCGCTGCTGACCTATTCGACCTATGTGCTCGACAACTGGACGCTTATCGATCCGGCTCGGCCGCTCGCGCTCGACAACATCCGCATGATCCAGAACTTCCTCGGCGGCCAGGACGAGGCGTGGTTCGTGCTGGTTCATGTCGCGATCGAGGCTTGCGCGGGTCAGGTGCTCGCCCGCTATGGCGATGTGATCCGCGGCGTGGCTGAGGACAATCCCGAAGCCGTGCGGACCGAACTTGAGGCAATGGCTGGCACGTGGAGCCAGATCAACGCGCTCTTCGACCGCATGCCCGAGAAGTGCGATCCCTATATCTATTTCGAACGCGTGCGCCCCTATATCCACGGCTGGAAAGACAATCCCGCTCTGCCGCACGGAGTCATCTACGAAGGCGTCGAGCGCTATGGCACTGCAGGGCAGGCATTCCGCGGGCAGACCGGATCGCAATCGTCGATTGTCCCGAGCATGGACGCGATCATGGGCGTCGGCCATGCGGCAGACCCCTTGCGCGAATATCTCGACCAGCTGCACGAGTACCGCCCTGTAGGCCATCGCAGCTTTGTCGATGATGTTCGCCGCGCGAGCACTTTGCGCGGTTTCGCGCAGAGCGTCGGCTCGGCAGGGCTGACCGCTGCCTACAACGCCAATATTCAGGCGGTCGCCGATTTCCGCACGCGCCACCTCGAATATGCAGCGAGCTACATCAACAAGCAGGGCAAGAAGTCTGCAGGCAACGACACCGACGTCGGCACCGGCGGCACGCCCTTCATGCGCTATCTGAAGAAGCACCGCGACGAGACAGCCGCCAATCTGATCTAGGACGCAGCGCCGCTCGCCCAATTGACGAGGCGGGACAGGTTGTCGAGTTGCCGCGTCACCGCTTGGCCGCGCGCGTCATCCATGCGCGCGGCGAGCTTTCCAGTCAGATGACCAAGGGGTGCAAACGCCTGTTCGCAGGCGCCGCGCCCCGCTTCGCTCGCTTCGACCACCAAGGATCGCCGGTCGCTTTCGTGCGCTCGTCGGTGGGCGAGCCCTGCACGTTCGAGCCGGTCGAGCAGCGCGGTCACGCTGCCGCTGGTGATCGCCAGCTCGGCCATGATCGCGGCGGGAGTTGCCGGACCATGCTCGACCAGCAAGCGCAGCGCCGCCGCATCGTTGCGGCCCAGCCCCATGCGGGTCGCGGCCTGCCGGTCAAACCGGTCCAGCGCCGCCTGCAAGGCGCGCATCGAGGGTAATATCTGGGCTGACATCGACGGCAGCTTCGCGCGCGATGTCTTGGCAATCAAGCTAGGAGATTTGCGGATATCTCGGCAGGCGAGATACTTGTCCGGCGATATTCCCGATCAGGAAAGGCGGGCGAAGTTCGCTGCACCCGGAGACGGCGTGCGCAGCACCGGGCGCGCGATCTGCTTGCCGCCGACCAGCGCTTCGATTGCCTCGGCAACGACGCGCAATTCGTCTTCGGCGAGCTTGTAATAGACGAGCTTCGCCTCCTTGCGCGTCTCGACCAGCCCCGCCTTGCGCAGCACGCTCAATTGTTGCGAGAGAGCGGGCTGACCGATCTCGGCCACCTCGTCGATCTCGCCAACGTTGAGTTCCGCTCCGCTCAGGACCTGCAAAATGCGGAGCCGCAGCGGGTGGGCGAGCGCCTTCAAGGCCTCGACCTGTGCTTCGGGAGCAGGCTCTTCGGCCATCACTTGCCTCCCTTAGTATCGCTGCGCAGGAACCATGAAACCTCGTCTGTGGCCCCATAGACTTCGTCGAGATCCTGTGTCGGAGCGCGCAACAGCTTCTCGCCCGGCTCCCAATTGGCAGGTGCCAGACCGCCTTCGGCATCGCTGGCCTGCAACGCCTTGAGCAGTCGCAGCATCTCTTCGGTAGAGCGGCCGACATTGGACGGATAGCAGGTGGTCGCGCGGATCACGCCGTCGGGGTCGATGAAATAGGTGGTGCGCACCGCTGCGCTGTCGTTGTCCTCGGGCGCGACCATGCCGAAGGCGCGGCCGATCACCAGCGTGGGATCCTCGACGATGGGAAAGCGCACTTCGATATCGAAACGGTCGCGGATGACCCGCAGCCATGCGAAATGGGCGAACAGGCTATCGACCGAAAGCGCCATCAGCGCGCAACCCTCCGCCTCGAACTCACCTGCCCGCTTGGCGAGCGCGATGAATTCGGTGGTGCACACCGGAGTAAAGTCTGCGGGGTGCGAGAACAGCACCAGCCACCGCCCGCGATAATCGGACAGGCGGACAGGGCCGATGGTGCTGCGCGCCTCGAAATCGGGTGCGGTGTCGCCGATCCGGAGCGGCGCGGGAGCGGTTGCGTTCATTTCCATAATCGAGGTCACTAGCACTTGACTCTCGGAATGGCAATACATATACACGATTTATGTAATTAATTAGGAGAATGTCATGAGCAAGGCAGACCCCGCCCTCACGGCAGCAAGTGAGCAAGTCCTGCGCGCAGCCGCCGAAAAGTCGCTACGGCCTTCGATTGCGGGCTTTTTCGACGAGGCGACCTACACCGTAACCTATGTGGTGCACGACCCCATCACCTGCGAAGCTGCGGTGATCGACTCGGTGCTAGACTACGAAGCCGCTTCGGGCCGTACATCTTACGGCTCGGCTGAGCGTGTCATTGAATATGTTACTTCGAATAATTTGAAAGTGAAGTGGCATATCGAGACCCATGCGCACGCCGATCACATCTCGGCTGCGCCCTATCTGCAGGAAAAGCTCGGCGGCAAACTCGCGATCGGCAAGGAAATTGTGCGCGTGCAGGAAGTGTTCGGCAAGCTGTTCAACGCCGGCACCGATTTCGAGCGTGACGGTTCTCAATTCGATCACCTGTTCAGCGACGGCGAGACCTTCAAGCTGGGCACGATCGAGGCAATCGCCCTCCACGTCCCCGGCCACACGCCTGCCGATATGGCATTCCTGTTCGGCGACGCGGCCTTCGTCGGAGACACGATCTTCATGCCGGACTTCGGCACCGCGCGCGCCGACTTCCCCGGTGGCGATGCACGGCAGTTGTTCCAGTCGATCCGCCGCCTGCTCTCGCTTCCCGAGGAAACGCGGCTGTTCCTGTGCCACGATTACAAGGCACCGGGGCGCGACGAATATGCGTGGGAGTCCACCGTCGGCCTGCAACGGGCTGAAAACGTCCATGTGAAGGACGGCACCAGCGAGGAAGACTTCGTCAAGATGCGCACCACGCGCGATGCGACGCTCGACATGCCGACACTCATCATGCCTTCGGTTCAGGTCAATATCCGCGGCGGGCGCCTGCCCGATCCCGAGGATAACGGCGTGTCCTACATCAAGATCCCGGTGAACGCGGTATGATGCGCAGCTTCACCCTCCCCGGATTTCCCGATGCCATGCCGCTCGAAGGGCTGGCCGGCGGCATCCTGATCGGCCTCGCGGCGGCAATCATGTTGCTCGGCGCGGGGCGGATCGCGGGCGTCTCCGGTATAACCGCCCGCGCTGTGGGTCTGTCCGAAAGCAGCATGCCGCGCATTTCCGCATGGCTGTTCGTGATCGGACTGCCTCTCGGCGCGCTCGCGATTGCCTATGCGACCGGCGGCCTGCCCGCCAACTTTGCCTCGCCGCTCTACCTTGCCATCGCGGGGCTGATCGTCGGCGTCGGGACGAGGCTGGGAAGCGGCTGCACCAGCGGGCACGGTGTGTGCGGCATGAGCCGCCTCTCGCAGCGCTCCATCGTTGCAACGCTCACTTTCATGGCAACCGGCTTTGCCACCGTTGCCGCGATGAACGCACTCGGGATCGAGGTGCTGCCATGATGAACCGTATCATTATCCCGTTGCTTTCCGGCGTCATCTTCGGCGCAGGTCTTGCGCTGGGCGGCATGACCGATCCGGCCCGCGTGCGCGGCTTTCTCGACCTGTTCGGCGACTGGGACCCGACGCTGGCCTTTGTCATGGGCGGCGCTGTCATCGTCATGGCGATTGCCTGGGTGGTGCAGAAGCAGCTCGTCCATCCCGTGTTCGCGGAAAGCTTTGCGCTGCCCGGCACGCAGGACCTCAACCCCAAGCTGATCGGCGGCGCTGGGCTGTTCGGGATCGGCTGGGCCATCGCCGGACTTTGCCCCGGCCCCGGTATCGCCGCGCTCGTGATCGAGCCTGCGTCCGCTGCAATATTCATCGTCGCCATGCTCGCCGGAATGGCGCTGGTGCGGATGACCGAAAAGAACTGAAGGAACGAGGATGCCCACCACCCATTCACACACGGTCGTGATCGTCGGCGGCGGCGCGGGCGGGATTGCCACCGCGTCATCGCTGCTGAAGCGCCAGCCCAGGCTCGACATTGCGGTGATCGAACCTGCGGATACGCACGCCTACCAGCCCGGCTGGACCATGGTCGGTGGCGGCATTTTCGAGCCCGAAGACACGGTGCGCAGTATGAGCCGCGTGATGCCCAGCGGCGTCACATGGCTCAAGACCGCGGCCATGGCGTTCAATCCCGACAACAATGAAGTCACGCTCGAGGACGGTTCGACCGTCCGCTACGAAGCCCTCGTGGTCGCACCGGGCATCCGGCTGGCATGGGAAAAGATCGAAGGGCTCGAAGCGACCCTCGGCAAGAACGGTGTCACCTCGAACTATCGCTACGATCTGGCGCCCTACACCTGGCAATTGGTGCAAGGGATGAAGCCGGACTCGCGCGCGCTCTTCACCCAGCCGCCAATGCCGATCAAATGCGCAGGCGCGCCGCAGAAGGCGATGTATCTTTCGTCCGACTACTGGACGCGCAAAGGCATTATCGACGAGATCGAGATCGAGTTCCACAATGCCGGCGGCGTGCTGTTCGGCGTGGCCGATTACGTGCCCGCTCTGATGAGCTATGTCGAGAAATACGGCATCCATCTCAATCTCGGCAGCACGCTGAAGGCCGTCGACGGTCCGGGCCGCGAGGCTGTTTTTGCGACCGAGGATGGCGAAGTCACCCGCGCCTTCGACATGATCCATGTCGTCCCCCCGCAGGTCGCGCCGAAATTCCTCGCAGACAGCCCGCTCGCAGCAGAAAGCGGCTTTACCGATCTCGACCAGCACACGCTCCAGCATGTGCGCTATCCCAATGTCTTCGGGCTCGGCGATGGCGGCTCGACCCCCAATGCCAAGACCGCTGCGGCCGCGCGCAAGCAGGCTCCGGTGGTCGCGGTCAACGTGCTCCAGCAGCTCGCTGGCAAGGGTCCGAAGGCAGGCTATGACGGCTATGGCTCGTGCCCGCTGACGGTCGAGCGCGGCAAGATCGTGCTCGCCGAGTTCGGCTATGGCGGCAAGCTTATGCCGAGCTTCCCCGAATGGCTGATCGACGGGACCAAGCCTGCGCGTCTTTCGTGGATGCTCAAGGCCGATGCGCTGCCGTGGATCTACTGGAACGGCATGCTCAAGGGCCGCGAGTGGCTCGCCGGACCCGGCGGCCTGATCGCACAATAGGGCTGAACTGAACGCCATGCTGCAACGCTACTTCCCGATCCTCGAATGGGGACGCACCTACAACCGCGACGTGCTGTCGAGCGATCTGATGGCGGCGGTGATCGTCACCATCATGCTGATCCCGCAGAGCCTTGCCTATGCGTTGCTCGCAGGGCTTCCGCCGGTGGTGGGGCTTTATGCCTCGATCCTGCCGCTGGTGCTCTATGCGATCTTCGGGACCAGCCGCACGCTCGCGGTCGGGCCGGTGGCGGTTGTCTCGCTGATGACGGCGAGCGCGGCGGGCGCGGTGGCAGCGCAAGGCACGGCGGAATATCTCGAAGCGGCGGTAACGCTCGCCTTCCTGTCCGGCATCATGCTGGCGGTGCTTGGCCTGCTGCGCGCAGGCTTTCTGGCCAATCTGCTCTCGCACCCCGTCATCAGCGGCTTCATCACCGCATCGGGCGTGCTGATCGCGACGAGCCAGGTAAAGCACATTCTCGGCGTCGCAGGCGGCGGCGACAACTGGCCCGAAATGCTCGGTAATCTTGCTAAGGGGATCGGCGAGATCAACCTCGTGACGGTCGCCATCGGTGTGCCGACAATGCTGTTCCTGTTCTGGGTCCGCAAAGGCGCAAAGCCCGCGCTGCAAAAGCTCGGAATGCCCGCAAAGGCTGCCGAAATGGCTGCAAAGGCGGGGCCGGTGATCGCGGTTGCGCTGTCGATCATCGCGGTGATCGTGCTCGACCTGCAATCGGACGGGGTGAAGATCACCGGCGCCATTCCCGCCGGTCTACCGCCCTTCTCCATGCCTTCAACCGACCTCGGCCTGATCCAGCAGTTGTGGGTTCCCGCGCTGCTCATCTCGATCATCGGCTTTGTCGAAAGCGTCTCGGTCGCGCAGACGCTCGCCGCGAAGCGCCGCCAGCGGATTGCGCCCGATCAGGAGCTGATCGGTCTGGGCGCCTCGAACATCGCGAGCGCCTTTTCGGGCGGCTATCCCGTCACCGGCGGCTTTGCGCGTTCGGTGGTGAATTTCGATGCCGGTGCACAGACTCCTGCGGCGGGCGCGTTCACCGCAGTCGGCATCGCACTCGCCTCGCTCTTCCTCACCCCGCTGCTGTTCTCGCTACCCATCGCGACGCTGGCCGCAACCATCATCGTTGCGGTGCTGAGCCTGGTCGATCTCAAGACGCCGCAGCGCCTGTGGAACTATTCCAAGGCCGATTTCGCCGCGCATATCGCCACCATCGGCATCACTTTGCTCGCAGGCGTCGAAATGGGCGTGATCGCAGGCGTGCTGGTCGGCCTTCTGCTTTATCTGTGGCGCGCCAGCCGCCCGCACGCCGCGATTGTCGGGCGCGTCCCCGAAACCGAGCATTTCCGCAATGTCGAGCGCCACAAGGTCTTCACCGTCCCGCATGTCCTCTCGATCCGCATCGACGAGGCGCTTACCTATCTAAACGCGCGCTGGCTGGAGGAATATGTACTCGAACGCGTCGCAGAGCGCCCGCAGCTGCGTCACGTCATCCTGATGTGCAGCGCGGTCAATGAAATCGATGCCTCGGGCCTCGAAAGCCTCGAGGCAATCAATCATCGCCTCATCGATGCGGAGATCGGCCTGCACCT
>PALE01000014.1 GCA_002706445.1 Erythrobacteraceae bacterium | reverse complement strand
TGCTTCAACCGCGCTTATGCGCAACAAAGCTGCCCGGCTCTAATCCCAGCTGGGGGAAAGCTGGGGGTCACGTCAACCTTCGCCAAGCCTTGCTGCAAAAGGCCTTTGCAGGGGAGCTGACCTGATCTGGTGCAGGAATCTCCGGAAAATCCTCCAATCCCCTCTCACTAACTTCCGCAACCCAAGCAAAAGGGAAATTATGACACTTCAAGAACTGTTTGAAAAACTCCAGAAGCTGCCCGGTCACGAGAAGCTTGTGAACGAAGACTACCGCCTCACCATGGATGTCTACGATCCCGGCAACCCTTCGGAGCTACATTTTTACCTGACTGGACCGGACACCTTCTACCTGTTTCAAACGCTGATCGACCAAGGCGATGAGCTGACCTTAGAGGAATACCTACAGAACGTGCCCGACGCGGAAGACGCGGAAGGATGACAGGATAGCAATGCCCTCGACCGAAACCGAAGCAGATACCCGCGCCAATCGCATCGATCCCGTGCTGCGCGCGGCTGGCTGGGGTGTGGTCGAGGGCTCGCATATTCGACGAGAGGCGATTTGCCCCGGACGCATCATGCCCGGCGGTCAGCGCGGTGCGCCGCTCTCGGCCGACTACGTCTTCGAATATCGCGGACACAAGCTCGCCACGATGGAGGCCAAGCGCCAGGGCAAAGGTGCAGGTGCGGGCGTCGGTCAGGCCAAGGATTATTCGACCCGCTTGAAAGCCCGTTTCGCCTATGCCTCCGACGGGGCCGAGTGGTATGAGATCGACATGCACACCGGCAAGGAAGGGTCCATGGTCCCGCCTTTCCCGACGCCCGATGAGCTGTGGCACCGCTGCTTCCCCACCGGCAATGCCTGGCGTGAACGCTTCGGCGCGGTCCCTTTCGAGACCGGCGGGGGCAAGTGGCAGCCGCGCTATTACCAGCACAATGCCATCACCGCCGTGCTTGAGGCGATCGCCAAGGATCAGCAGCGCATCCTGCTGACGCTCGCCACCGGCACGGGCAAGACCTCGATCGCGTTCCAGATAGCGTGGAAGCTGTTCCAGTCGCGCTGGAACCTGACCCGCGAGCCGACCCGCCGCCCTCGCATCCTGTTCCTTGCCGATCGCAACATCCTCGCCGATCAGGCCTACAACGCCTTCAGCGCCTTCCCGCCCGATGCGCTATGCCGCATTAGCCCCGAGGAAATCCGCAAGCAGGGCAAGGTGCCCACCAATGCGAGCGTGTTCTTCACGATCTTTCAGACCTTCATGACCGGCAAGGACGAGTTCCGGTTCGAAGGCTATGAGCCGGACTTCTTCGACTTCATCGTGATCGACGAATGCCACCGCGGCGGGGCGCGGGACGAGAGCACGTGGCGCGGTATCCTCGAATACTTCGCGCCCGCCGTGCAACTGGGCCTGACCGCCACCCCCAAGCGGGACGTGAACGCGGACACCTACCGTTATTTCGGCGACCCGGTTTACACCTATGCGCTGAAGGAAGGGATCGGCGACGGGTTCCTTACCCCGTTCAAGGTGCGCCAGATGGCCAGCACGATGGACACCTATACCATCAGCGATGAGGACGAGGTGGTGAGCGGGGAGATCGACCCCGACAAGGAATACACCGAGGCCGATTTCAACACGAAGCTGATCATCGACGAGCGCGAGATGAGCCGCGTGTGCGAGTTCATGGACCAGATCGACCAGCGTCAGAAAACGCTGGTGTTCTGCGCGACGCAGGATCACGCCGCCCGGGTGCGCAACTTCATCAACCAGGTGAAGACCAATCCAGACCCGCACTACTGCGAGCGCGTGACGGCTGACGACGGCAAGCTTGGCGAGCAACACCTGCGCGAGTTTCAGGACAACGAGAAGACACTACCGACCATCCTCACCACGTCGCAGAAGCTGTCGACCGGGGTAGACGCGCGCAACGTGCGCAACATCGTGCTGCTGCGCCCGGTGAAGTCGATGATCGAGTTCAAGCAGATCATCGGCCGGGGAACGCGGACGTTCGACGGGAAGGACTTCTTCACGATTTACGACTTCGTGAAGGCCTATGAGCACTTCAACGACCCCGAGTGGGATGGCGAGCCCGAGGAGCCGGCTACGGGGCCAGGTGGGCCGAAGCCCCCGAAGCCGCCGGAGCCCCCAGACGGGGGTGACCCCGTCGAACCAGACCCGCCGGTCGAGCGCGTGAAGGTGAAGCTTGCCGATGGGAAGGAGCGCCAGATCCGGTATGTCGCCGAGACGACTTACTGGTTTAACGGCCGGCAAATCACTGCGAAGGAGTTCATGGAGCAACTGTTCGGTGACCTCGGCACCATAGTCACCAGCGCCGACGAACTCCGCGCGATTTGGACCGATCCCGATCGACGCACGGCCTTCATCCAGCGGCTCGAGGAAATGGGTTACGACCGCGATCGCATGGACGACATGCGCCGCCTGATCGATGCACCCAAGAGCGACATCTTCGACGTCTTGGCCTACGTGCGCTTCACCCTCGACCCGATGTCACGATCGGAAAGGGTGGAGGGTGCCAAGGCTACCGGCCTTGGCGGCTACGAAGCCGAGATGCGCGAATTCCTGAACTATATCCTTCAAGCCTATGAGCTACAGGGCATCGAGGAGCTGGCCCCGCACCGGATCAGCGACTTTCTTCAGATTCGGTATGGCGGAACGAACGATGCCAAGCGCGTGCTCGGCTCTATCCCCCAGATACGAAACGCCTTCATCGAAATCCAGAAACACCTGTTTATGGACTTATAGCCTCTGATCCTTGGCAAGCAGGTGTTACCTTAGTCCAAGAATCGGGCCTTGCCCTGGATAGGGTCGGCAAAGGCCTGCGCGGCCCACGTTCCGTCGTCGTTCTTCACAAGAGTGACTGACTGTCCACCCCACCTCACTTGCAGCTTTCGATCACTAGACTGATACGTAGTTGGATCACCCCATAAGCCAAAACTCTTGGCGGCGATCACGATCTCCCCGATGATGAGTAGCTGCTGACCATCCTTGGCTTCGCCATGTAGTGGAGTATGGCCTGTCAGCTCCGCAATCAGGTCCATCGCATACGGATTGCTTTCGCCCATCAGATTTCCTCAGGTTAAGCCACGTTCTGCCGTAAAGAGACTACAGTTGCCGCATCTAGAGGCTTTCCGGAGCAGAAGTCCCCCCAATCTACCATGAGCCGCCGCCGCTTCTCGAACATGTCGCCACGCCTGTAAGCGCGCTCAACTGCGTTGCCGATGGTGTGCGCGAGGGCCATCTCGGCGACCTCATGGGCGTAGCTGGTTCGCTCGGCGGCCCAATCGCGAAAGCCTGATCGGAAACCGTGCACGGTGTAATCCACTTTCATTCGCCGCATCAGCATTGCCATGGCCATACCTGAGAGTTTCCCACCGCGTGAACCAAGGAAGAGATATTCACTGCCAAGCGCCTTCACGCTCTTCAGTATCTCTACGGCGCGCGGTGAGAGCGGAACGCGGTGTTCCTTCGCTGCTTTCATGCGTTCGGCTGGCACTGTCCAGAGTGCAGCCTCCAGATCGACCTCTTCCCAAGTCGCCCCGATTACTTCGCCAGAGCGCGCAGCGGTGAGTATTGCAAACTCCAGCGCCAACGCCGCAATTGCCTCACGCGTGTGAAGTGCGCGAACAAAGGCTGGTATCTCCGCGTAGGGCATGGCCTTGTGATGGCCGCGCGATAGCTTGGTGCGAGCGGGCAGGATTTGCGCAAGATGACCGCGCCAGCGCGCCGGATTGTCACCTTCGCGATAACCGCGCGCCTTGGCGCTATCGAGTACCGTCTCGATGCGGCCACGAATGCGGCTGGCCGTTTCGGCTTTGGTTTTCCAGATCGGCTCCAGAATGCGGAGCACGTGGGTGGCCTCAATCTCTCCGACCGGCATATCGCCAATTTCTGGGTAGACGTATGTCTCGAGCGTGTTGCGCCACTGTTGGCGGTGCTTGGGATTACGCCAGCTATCCTCATTGGCGGAGATGTAGGACTTTGCGACATCGCGAAACGTAACTTGCGCCACCTTCGCGGCCTGCGCCTTGGCAAACGCCTCAGCAGTCTCCTGAGCACGTTCCTCAAGCGGATCGATACCTGCTTTGACTTTGACTCTGAGAGCGTCCCTAGCATCGCGCGCTGCCGCAAGTGACAGACCACCCGGACCTGCCGACCCAAGGCCAATATCACGGGACTTTCCGTTGAGCATAAAGCGATAGACCCAAGAGCGCGCCCCGCTCTCCTTCACCAAAAGATGCAACCCGTTGCCGTCCGCATGACGACCAGGCTTTGCGTGTTTCACGGCTTGGGCTGACAGCGCATTATGGAGCTTCTTTGGCATACCGACTAACCTTGTTCCCATAACCGCTCCCCAATAGGGCGGTGTTTTTATGGGAACAGGATCGGATAAGATCGGACAGTTGGCAAGCGCAATCGCCTTCAATACGTTGGAAAAACATGGGTTATGTGGATACTATCGATCATGACTGGCGGAGGGTTTGGCGGACTCCCTCTCCGCCACCCACCCCCAGCACTCGTCTCTGGTTTCAGGGCCGCTCGCAAGTCGCGGACAACAGGCGGGTTTTCGCGGTCCAATCCGTAACGCCCGCATCATTCGGGCGGTCTCTAGGGCCATTTCAGGGGCCAATTCGAGGCACCGTCTCTTGGCTTGCGAACATCGGTTCGGTTTGGACGGATTTCCCTGTTTAACAGGGAAGAACAGGGAATTTTGCAAATTTGAGGCCCAAAACAGGCCGATTTGAGCGATTTCGGGCGATGTTGCCGAGATAATATGCCGACATTTCAGCAGCTTACACGGCTGAAAACGGGGTTTCCCTGTTCTTCGACGGAACAGGGTATTTATTCGCCCATAACAGGGAATTTAATCGCCGGTATCAGGGTATTTGTTCGTCAGAACAGGGCATGCAGACTTCGCCAAATCCCAGCACCTTGCGCTGCTGCGACCAGGCGAGCGGGATTTTGGTTGTTTTGATCTTCTCGAGGTTGAGATCAAGTGGCTGGCGTCCGTCGAGGATGGCGCGCTGGATGTCGGGCGCGAGGAAGGCGAGCCGCAGGATATTGCGGTCGTAGGGAGAATCGGGAGCCGTCTTCATAACCGGCATGCCGCGCTCGGTACGCAGCATGGTGTGGGCTTTTCTGAGGGCAGAGATCAGGACCCGGTCTGGCTGAGGCGGTCGGGAGTTTGCTGGAATGATCTGTTGCTTGCTCCCGCGCGTGGCAAACCTGATCGGCAGCAGAACTATCACTGTGTCGGCGGTGTGATCGAGGATGGTCTCGGCTGCTGCAAGCTGCGTCGCTACGCTTGCCGCGTGCGATCTCTCGATGCTGATCTGCAGTCCGCGCTCGCTGATGCGGACCAAGCGCACCATCGCAAACGGATCGCCAGCCTTGGGCACCCAGCGACGCACCGCTTCGCAGATCACCTTCTCGATCTCGGTGGCTGACACACGCTGCACGAGGTCTGCATCGGCAGGTCGCGACCCCTGCTGGAGCGAAGCCGATACGTAATAGCGATAGGACCCTCCCGACTTCCCGCGCGAGGTGGTCGGGCTCATCGGCTCGCCAGCGGCATCGAACAGCTTGCCGGTGAGAGGAGCCTTGCTCTTGCGCGTGCTGGCCTTGTTGCGATGGCGCCGTACCTGCGCATCGAGCTTGGCCTGAACTTGGCCGAACAGGTGGGTGTCGACGATGGCATAATGCTCGCCATCATAAACCTCGCCCTTGTGTGTGATCTGGCCAAGATAGACGCGGTTACGAAGAAGATGGAACAGCGCGCCGCGGCTAAACGGCAGTCCTCCCATCCTGCGGCCTTTGGCGGTTATGTGAAGCTTGGAGTGGATGCGTCGAGCTTCGAGATCACGCTGGAGCGAATGGACAGAACCAAGATCGAGATATCTTGCGAAGATGTGGCGGACCCGCTCGGCCTCGTCCGCGTTGACCTTGAGCGTTCGCGATCCGTCGATCGGCGGATCGTAACCCAGCGGCGGGACGCCGCCCATCCACATGCCCTTGGCCTTGGAGGCGGCGATCTTGTCGCGGATGCGTTCGCCGGTGACCTCGCGCTCGAACTGCGCGAAGGAGAGCAAGACGTTGAGCATCAGCTTGCCCATTGATCCGGTGGTGTTGAACGACTGGGTGACCGAGACGAAACTGCAGTCGTGCTTCTCGAAGATCTCGACGATACGCGCGAAGTCCGCGAGGCTGCGGGTGAGTCGGTCGATTTTGTAGACGACCACGATATCGATCTTTCCGGCCTCGATATCGTTGAGGAGAGACTGCAATCCTGGCCTTGCGGTGTTCCCGCCCGAAAATCCACCATCGTCATAGTGATCGGCCAGCGCTTCCCAACCTTCGCTGGTCTGGCTTAAGACATAGGCCTCGCAGGCCTCGCGCTGCGCGTCGAGGCTGTTGAATGATTGGTCGAGACCTTCCTCAGAGGATTTGCGGGTGTAGATCGCGCAGCGCTTGAACTTGGTCGCCATCAGCTGCTTCTGAGGCCGAAGAAGCGCGGTCCATTCCAGCGTGTGCACGCGATCGCTGTCGCTGCCGCCGAGAGGCTCGGGAACAGCTGATCGTTCCAGCGGAACCCCTGCTCCTCCACAACGACGGTGACCTCGCGACCTTTCCATAACCTAGTCAGCCTTGCGCCGACGCCAAGGTGTTTGCCTTCGGCTTGCACAGGGCCGGACCGAGCCAGCGCCTTGCGTGTCTCGGCATCGAGCCCGCCCATCGCCTGCGCCTGCACCCTCCAAGCCAGTAGTTGCCGCATGATCGGCTCGGAGCGCAGCGGTGGAGGGGCGCCGAAGCGCTCCCTCCAGAATGTGCGCAGGCGATCGAGATCCATGTTTTCGATCTCGGCAACAGATGCTTCGAGAGCCTCGGTCACTTGCTCGCCTCCTCGATCCGATAGCGGCGCGTGCCGTCGAGCTTCTCCGATGNGATCGTGTGGCCGCGCTTCTTCATNGCGCCTGCCATGGCTCCGCGCACCGAGTGNTGNTGCCANCCGGTGGCCTTGGTCATCTCGGNGATGCTCGCGCCNTTCTTGCGCNNAAGCAGCTTCTCGAGCGTGTCGAGCTTGCTCGCGGGTTTGGTCGTTGTGCTGGTCATGTCTGTCTCCGGTTTGCGCAGTGGCCGGAATTGGCCGCCGCTACCGGGACAAGCCCGGCTCACCGGGCGCGAGGGACACCAATGCTCTCAATGTGCACGCAGTCCAGTCGAAAATGCCTATCCCCGCAATCCACAGCGAGGAGGGCCCTGCCCCCTCCGAATTGAGCAAGGGTCATGATATGTTCCAGCCATGGCCAACTCCTCCCCAGCGGCATCCCCCCATGCCGATCGCATGCTCGAAGTGGTCTACAAGGCCCCAGGCGAGCTCGTCCCTGATCCCCGCAATGCGCGCACGCACTCGAAGATGCAGGTCGAGCAGATTGTGCAATCGATCCGCGCGTTCGGGTTCACCAATCCGATCCTTGCCGATCCGGAAGGTAACTTGATCGCAGGACATGGACGATTGCGTGCGGCGAAAGAGATGGGGCTGGCAACAGTACCAGTGATCACGCTCGATGGCCTGAGCGAACCACAGAAGAAGGCGCTGAGGCTCGCCGACAACAAGATCGCGCTCAATGCAGGCTGGGACACCGAGATCCTCAAACTCGAACTCGCCGAACTCTCATTGCCCGAGATCGACTTCAATCTGAGTCTAACCGGGTTCAGCTCGGGCGAGATCGACGTAGTTCTGTCCGAGGCTGAAGACCCCGATGACGAGGTGATCCCGGCCGTTCCGGAGAGCCCTCGGGTCCAGCCCGGCGACATCTGGCAATTGGGTGAGCATCGTGTCGCCTGCGGCGATGGCCGCGATGTCGCGTTCCTCCAGCGCCTTGTCGGCGAGGGCGAGACAATCGACTGCGCATTTCTTGATCCGCCCTACAATGTGAAGATCAACGGTCACGCTAATGCCAAGGGGCGCCACCGTGAGTTCGCAATGGCCTCGGGCGAGATGACCGAGACCGAGTTCCGTGCCTTCCTCGCCGATACCCTTGGAGCTTGCGCCAGGGTCTCGCGCGATGGGGCAGTCCACTTCGTGTGCATGGACTGGCGGCACATGGACGATGTCACCGCGTCGGTCGGCGGGATCTACGATGATCTCCTCAACATCTGCGTGTGGAACAAGAGCAACGCGGGCATGGGATCGCTCTATCGCTCCAAACACGAGATGGTGTTCGTCTACCGCGTGGGTAGCGCGCCTCACACCAACACGGTCGAGCTTGGCAAGCACGGTCGAAACCGGACCAATGTCTGGGACTATCCGAGCGTCAACTCGATGAAAGGCTCGCGCCGTGAGGATCTCGCGCTGCACCCAACGGTCAAGCCTGTGGCGATGGTGGCGGACGCCTATTGCGATGTGACCAAGCAGGGCGAACTCGTCCTCGACATCTTCCTTGGCTCGGGCACCAGCCTGATCGCGGCCGAGCGGGTCGGACGCAGGTTCCGCGGGCTCGATATCGATCCGGCCTATGTCGACCTTGCCATGCAGCGTTGGAGCGATCTCACGGGCAAGGAGCCCCAGCTGATACACCGCGACAGCCCGACCGAGGAGGCAGCATGAGCGATACAAGGTTCCAGAAGGGTCAGTCCGGCAATCCCAGGGGCCGTCCACCCAAGCCTAGACGCCCCGACATCTCCGCGTTTGAGATCCTACTCGACAAGCGGCTCACGGCCACCGTTGGCGGGAAGGAGCGCGAGCTCAACGTCGAAGAGGTGCTTCAACAGCAGACATTGAAGGACGCGCTCGCTGGCAAACGCATGGCGATCCGCAAGGTCTTGAAGATGATCGAGAAACGCGAGGTTGCATTGGCGAAGAAGAATCCACCTCCGCCTCGCAATATCCCGTTCGAAATTCATCACTGCGCCGAGAACGCCAACGAAGCCATGCGTATCTTAGGTATTGCAGCCCCAAATCCTACTCATCCCAATCGCTGGAAGGTCAACACTTGGGCAACGCAGGCCGCGCTCAGCCGGCCAGGACGAAGGAAGTTCAGCAAGCGCGACGTAGAATCGATCAAGTTCTTCACCGATAATTCCAACACACTGCGCTGGCCAAGAGGACGGATCGAGTGAGTGATCCGGAATCGATCGGCTACCAGACGCCTCCAAACTCCACCCGGTTCCGCAAGGGGCAGTCCGGCAACTCGCGTGGGCGGCCCAAGAACCGCCGCCGCGAGATCCCTTATGATGCTGTGCTCGGGCAGATGGTTACGATCCGCGAGGACGGGCGCGAGCGACGTGTAACAGCCGCCGAGGCATTCTTGCTGCAACTCACCCAAAAGGGGCTGGCCGGTGACGGTGCTGCAGCGCGAGCGTCGCTCGATGCAATTGAAGCTGCACGAGCAACGCGTAGCGAAGTGACTTCGGGCTTGTCGAAGATTGTATTGTTTTCGGTCGAAAGTGGTGCCGACTCTATCATTGATGCGCTTGGGATCGCCCGGCTCAAGTTTCCGGCCGACGAGGCCCGTGTGCGTTGGGAGCTCAATCCGTGGATCGTCGAGGCCGCGCTGGAACGGCTTGGAGATCGCCATCTGTCCGAGGACGAACAGCGTGAAGTCTGGAACGCTACTCGGACACCCATCAAGGTTTCTTGGCCAGAGTGGTGGAGCTGTCTTGGCGAATGACTGCTTTGCGTCCCAATCCAAGACGCAACCATTCGAGATCTTAGTTCCCGAAAGCGGACGTTCTCGGAGATCATTCCGGCCAAGGAGAATGACGATAGCATACGCGCAATTTGATCCTGCAGCGCAGAACCGCGTGCCTTTCAACGTTGGCGAGAGGATTGGCCCGAAGCGCCCCTTCAATGAGAAACAGGATGGGGCGATCCGTTTCGTCCTTGATCGCGAGAAACGTGTCCACCTGCGCTTGTGTGACGCTCACCTGCTTGAATTATTCTTTTTCGAGGGCGGGATGGCTACCGCTCGTTGACTCTAAGTGACCGCACGAACTGCGCTAATCACCTGTATCCGGTCTTCGTAAGATTTGAGACATGATGCGGTTCATGCTCTTGTAGATTTGCTTGTCGTCACGATCATTGCTTTAATAATTCCATCAACTCTTTGCATATCGTGTAGTAAATTAAGAAGTCTCTCTAAACTCTCGTATAGGATCAGACGCCGAGCGCCTCGATTTCAGCTTTTTCTTTCTTCAAGCGGGCCCTGATCGGATCCAGCACCGCACGCACCGCAGGTAAGCCACGCACCTTATCGAAAAGCGGATCGTCCTTGAGAATATTGAACTGGGTCGGATCGATCTTGACGACGGAGTAGGGCCACGCGAAGTCGGGGAGCGACTGCACGATCCGCACTGCTTCCTCGTCATCCCCGATGAGCGCTGCGTACTCCAGGAGGATGATCTGCTGATCGATCCAGCCGAGGTCTGCCTCGCGCCAGCGGACGATTACACGTTCAAGGCTTTCAAGGTGCTGTTCCGCTTCCTCCTGCCTGCCGGCATTGCGCAGCGCGAGAACCATGTAGGTCGAAATGTCGGGTATGACGTGTTCGGGCTGCCCCGACGCTTCGGCAAACGCGAGATAGGCCGCGTGATCCGGAAACCGCGTATCATAATCCGCAATCAGTTCTTCAGTGCGATCATATTGCAGGTACAGGGGCATGGCTCCTCTCACGTAATTGAGATCGTCCCACAGGCCAGAACCGGTGAGGTCGTATTGACGCAAGACTGCCCGTGACGGCAGGCGTGCCAGGTCGATCTGATCCATAACCCGCGCGGGTGCCTTTTGACGCGGAACAGCGATGCCATCGAGCTGCGTCATTCCGAGCAAGATTCGCATCGACCGATCTTGCAAATCCGCGCCCCAGCGCCGCTCCGCTTCCGTGGCAGTACGAGCTGCGGTCTGGATCAACTGAACATAGCGCGACAAATCGCCTTCGAGCCGGGCGATCCTCGCTTCGGCATACAGTCGCTGGCTGGGCGCGACCGCTGCGGCGAGAACGTCGCCCTCCATCTCACGAGCGGTCTCAAGCTGTCCGAATTGCGCCGCCATATCGGAGCCGATCCAGCTCGCCGGCCACAACGGGTCAATCTCGATCATCTTGCGCGCACTGGTAAGCGGATGCCCCCCTTGCAGGATGAACTTGCGCTGGGTGATACCGAGCCAGAACCAGCCTTCCGAGTCACCCGGATCAAGCTCGACCGCTCGCGACAGATGGCTCAGCGCCTCTTCGGGATCGGTACCCGATATGCCCAGAACTTTCATTGCCTCGACCGTGTCGGGTGCCATCTCTATGGCACGCTGCGCCGTCTCCCTTGCTTTCGTGGTGTATTGCTCCCGCGCCTCAGGCTCGAAGGCGGGGTAGAGAAAATACGCTTTTGAAAGCGCTCCCAATCCATCTGCGAACCCGGGATTGCGAGCAGTGACCTGCTGGAGAATTTCGAGAGCGGCGAGCCGCTGATCGTTGCCGCGCGATTTGAGAAGCCCGACCGCAACGAGATAGAGACGGTAATCTCCAGCCGAGATTTCATCAGGCGCATCCTCTCCGCGGCTCGGTCGTCCCAAAGCTGTGGTTACGGCGCGTGCAGTTCGGAAAGGAAGGTGCTCGGCCTCGTCGGGGGCACTCTGTATGGTGCGCGAGAAAAACTCGTCACCTGTATCCGCGTCGATAAGCGCTATTCGCAGGGCCGAACGCTCGACATCAGTATCGAACCTGCCGGTCCAGACATAGCGCGCGCCAAGCCTTCGACCGATCTCGGCAGGACTGATTCCCTGTTCGTCGAGTATCTGCGCGCTTTCACTTGTAGTGACCTCCATCGCGCCCACCCGCGCAATCGCAGCGCGCAATTCGGCCTCCAGGCCGCTGGAAAAGATCGGATCGACCCCCTCTCCGGCTTCGAGCGGGAGCATGACGAGGCGGACATCCTCGACGGGCGGTTCCGACATAGGCTGTAACCACACGATGGCGCCAACTAACAACGCAAGGGCGATCACAAGGGCGCCAACCAGCTTTGGCCTCGTTCGCAAGGCGTTCGGCTCGGCAATCATCGCTCCGCTGGCAGATGGCGCTGCGACGACAGGCTCGTCGACCTGCCCCTCTACAAGGAGCCTGTACCCGACCTTGGGGATGTTTTCGACCACGACGGCAGTATCGGCCACCGTTTTCAGGCTCGTGCGAAGCAAGGAGATCACGCGATTGATCGAGGTGTCGCCGACGATGCGGCCATCCCAGCAGCGATCGATCAGGTCATCGCGCGACATGATGTTGCCGATCGGATCGGCCAGCGCCACGAACACCTGCATCACCTTGGGTTCGAGCATGACCTCGCCGTGAGGTCCGAGAATCTTTCGTAGCGAGGGTCGCACTTTGACAACTCCGACCGCGAAATCGCTGTGATGCGCAAGATCGATCCGGCGCGCCTGCGCGTTGAGCGAATCGTCCGAATGCATCGATTGATCGTTCACGCCAATGCCCCCATGCGAAAACCGGTGCGTCGGTTTTCTAAAGCCTCCGCCGCATGTTTTCGCACCTTTTCGCCGCAAATCCAGTGCGAGATGCTCAATATAAGCATTTCATAAGGTGCTCATCACTGAAAACGCTGTGTTTTTGCGCAGCGCCATAATCCCCGATTGGTCATTTTCATTCTCGTCCAGCAGGCAGTTCGGGCAGTTCCGATACCGGCCTCGAACCGGACAATTGACCGAAACACGGCATCGTCGCCGGAACCAATTGAGCAGAACACCAATGCCCAAGACTTTTGCAAGCGCCGCCATCGCTCTCGCCGCTCTCGCACTGCCCTTCTCGGCCGCACAGGCCAATGAGGGTGCCACCGGCAGCGTGAGCTACGCCGACCTCGATCTCAGCAGCAAGGCCGGCCAAGACATCTTCGACCGCCGTATCGAGCGCGCTATCGAGCAGGTCTGCGGCCGCATGATCGGACGCCCGACCTTCGATGCATCAGTGCGCAAATGCCAGACCGAAACCAAGGTCTCCGCTCAGCAATCGCGTGACCTCGCGGTCGAAAGCTACGGCGACGTTCGGCTCGCCCGCTCGGATCGCCAGATCCGCTTCGCCATCAAGTAAGCCGCAAGGCAAACCATGAGGCTGGGCAAGCCATCGCTTCGGCGCCCCCAGCTTGGATACCGGGCTGCTTGAGTCCCCTTGCAGCCCGGTATCAATTTCTGCCCGAAGGCGGGGCCGCGTCCAATAGCGACGTGGCCCCGTTTTCGTGTGATCAGAAGCTCGCGTCGAGCCGGACCGAGAATGTCTGCGGGTCGCCGAGGACTCCGAACTCGGCACCCGGCCTAGAGGCGGTGAGGGAGGTGTAATACGTCTCGTTGAACAGATTGCGCGCTACGACGCTGATCCTCACAGCGCCGGTCGCATATCCGAGCCGCGCATTGGCAGTCACGCGCTCACAGCAACGGTTGATCTCGAGATTTGCGCTCGATCTGAACTGGCTCGAGCGGTAGTTGACGTCGACCCCGCCGAAGAACCCCTCGGATGGTTGATAAGCAAATCCCAGATTGCCGGACCAGCGCGGTGAGAACGGAAAGCGGTTCCCGTTGAAGTTCGGCAGGTTCTCGTCCGATATCGGCCGACCTCGGTTGAAGCGCTCATTCGGATAATCGTCGAATTCGGTGTGGGCGTAACCGACTGCTCCGAAGACCTCCCAATCACTGCCGGTCTCCAGGCAAAAGTCGGCTTCGAACCCCCACAGGGTCGATTCTCCGGCATTCTCGACCGTGAACAGAAACGGGAAATCTAGGCGCGGCTGGCGCACCTGCTGGTCCGACCATTGTGCGTAATAGGCGTTGGTGTTGAAACGCAGCCTTCCATCGAGCCACCATGTGCGCAGACCTAGCTCGTAGTTCCACACATATTCCGGACCGAACTCGATGACGCGGCCGTCGATGATGTCGAAGATACCGCCACCTGCCTGATAGGCGCGCTGAACCACGAATGAGAGATTGGCCTCGTCGCTCGGCGCCCATCGCAGGCCGAGCTTCGGCAGCCAGGCATCGTATGACGACGATATCGTTTCCGCTTGCGTGCCGAGGAAACCATTCAGGAAACCAAGCTCGGGAGGGATTGGTGCGGTCGAGGTGGTCAACGCGCTCGATGCCGTGTCGACCTCCTCGTAATCGTATCGCAGCGCCAGCAACAAATCGACCCGATCTGTCAGCACGACCTCCCCCTCGGCAAAGGCGGCATAATTGCGCGTGTCCGTCGAGAAGTCCGATTCCCGCGCCAGGCCGAGGTCGAGCGGAACGCCGGGCACCAGGAAGCCGAAAGGAATGATGAAATCGTCGGTTTGTTTCTCGCGCAAGTCGTAGAAGTACCCGCCGATCACCCCGGCCCAATGGTCATTTGCGTAAGCCAGTCGAATTTCCTGAGTGAGGATCTTTTCGTCCCCGGTGCGCTCGCTGAATGAGAGCGGCGATGCGGTGCCGTCGCCGTCAAGCTCACGGAAGTAATCTGTATCCTGATACGTGCCGATCAGTCGCAACTGCAATCCTGGCTTGATGTCCCAGGCGACGCTCAAGGACTGGATGAAGCTTTCGGTATTTTCCCGACCGTCGATATCGGTTGAAATCTCGCGAACTACGTCGCCCGCACGAACCGGGTTGCCGGGATTCCCGTTGGTTGCGCTCACTCCGGTTTCGCCAAGCAAACTGTCGGTAAAGCTGGTACCGGTCACGATCGAGACACCCTGCGCGGGTTCGACCAACAGCTTCAGCCTCGCCGAGTTCAGGCGCGAGAAGTCAGCATCGTTGCCCGTGAAGGTGTTGTCGACGAAGCCGTCGCTTTCGAGCCGGTTAAGAGCGACCCGAAAGGCGACGCGGTCCTTAACGATCGGACCGCCCCCTGCAATAGCCGCCTGATACGTGTTTGCCTCGCCAATTTCCGTACGAATGTAGGCAGACCAGTCATATTCGGGATCGCGGGTGCGCATATAAATAACGCCGGCCAGCGCACTCCTGCCGAAATTGGTCGATTGCGGTCCCCGAAAGACCTCGACCTGCTCAAGGTCCCAGATAGCGGTGGGGCCAAGAGCAATGGTGCGGTTCCCGATCGGCGAATCATCCACGAACACCTGGAGGGTGGACCCGCGACCGCTCACGCCGCGTTGATCTACCCCGCGAATGGCAAAGCTGCGTTCGCCGACCGTTGACGCGACATTGGGGACGCGCTCGATCGTCTCTGTAAGATCACGACCGGCTTCGCGGCGCAGTTCTTCGCGCGTTATTACCCGCACGCTGTCTGTGGTTTGCTGAAGAGTGCGATCGATCTTCTGACCAGTGACGACGATGACGGGAGCGCCCGGGCCCGGCTCCTCTGCTGGTGATTGGGCTAAGTTCTCCTGCGCCCGAACGGTGCTGCCGGAATAGAGTAATGCGGAAGAAAACAGGCTGAATTGCGCGAACGAACGTCGCATTGTTGCACCCCCGTGCTTAAGCAGCCCCTGCATCGTTCGCAAGCGCAAACAACGTGACCACTAAGTCCCCTCGAGATCAGATTGCCAACACCCCCAACAAATTACAATCCCGCGCAAAGTCAGACTTGTGCGCTAATCGTGAAGTTCTGAACCTGCATGGTGCGATGAGGCACATCCCGAGACGCCCAAGTCGAGCGCTGATGATCGCGGCGGTCAGTCAAGCTTTGAGACCAACAGAAAACGTAATTTTATCATTCTTGAGGTTGCCAAGCCGCTTTATCGGAGTTTGAAACAAAGCTCGGCTTGGGAATTCTATTCGAAAAGCTTCGTTCAAGCAGCCTGAAATCAGGCCGATACGCGATCGTCTGCCCAGTCCGATCTACTCTGAAAAGCGGATAGTCCGCAATCGGCCCATAATCGGTCATTCAAAGTAAGCGTGCGGATACGTCTGGAACTGGGCCGAAAGCAGTCAGTCTGCTTTCATTTTCAAAAGTCCTGAAGCTGCCGTACCTGTGAAGTTGACATCAGGGCATCCAGTTCGATTTAGGTGGGCTTCAGCTGATTTGAACGTTTCGGCCGATAGTTTCTAAAGCTTCGGCCACCATGGATCCAGCTCGTTGCAGTGTGATTCGATGGACGAAGTGCCTCCCGCAATTAGTGAAAAATCATTCGGTTTCGCCAGCCTTCTTACATGCGAAGGCAAGCAACTTCCCGAGCCGGAATACTCCTTGTGCGTCTGGCGCGCCTGCTCGTTGGTCAAGATGTAGAAGGTAGGCGACATGTTCCGTATGTCGAGCGCTACGAAAATGAAGAAGTCTGCATCGCCCTTCGTATCCATCATGACTGGCCAGCGTTGGATTTCGCTTTCGCGTTGGCGAAACTGCCGCGTTTTCACTTCAATCGATTTTGCCTGACCGCCCAACACCACCACAATGTCATGGCCCGGGGCGCCTTCAGGACTGATATAGGCTGCCAGTGACGTGACCCCCAGCTTTCCCCCAGCTGGGATTAGAGCCGGGCAGCTTTGTTGCGCATAAGCGCGGTTGAAGCAATGGGCTGCGTAGCGGAGCCCGTAGGGCGT
>PALE01000013.1 GCA_002706445.1 Erythrobacteraceae bacterium | reverse complement strand
CCAGCGTTGATGACGACAACATGGTCACCGCAATCGACGTGCGGAGTGTAGCTCGGCTTGTGCTTGCCGCGCAGGTGGTTGGCGATGATCGAAGCGAGACGACCGACAACGAGGCCGTCGGCATCGATCAGGTGCCATTTCTTTTCGACCTCTGCCGGCTTGGCCGACTGGGTCTGTTTGCTGAGAGCCTTCATGGCTGTTTAGTCCTTAAACCAAAGGGTTTGTTTGTGTTTGTCCGGTCATTCGCATGCTGCCTTCATCACAAAAGCAGATCGAATCGCTGCCACAAGCCGATCGGCCCATGAGCGTGGAGCGGCGCATTTGTCGCTCTGACCTCCGCAAGTCAAGCAAAACCGCGTGTTTGCGGAGAGGTAAAATAATACCACCGCCTTTTGCAGGAGGCTTTTGGGTGGCTCAGTCTTCTCTCAATTCCCAGTATTCGCGTGCAATCTGTTCAGTCCCGGCGAGGCGGGTGACGATCAGGCGCTCGGCGCGATCGAGCCAGCCCCTGCCAGGGGCAGCTGTGGCCGAGTAGGAAAGCTCGAATTCGCCCACCATGCCGCCGGGCAGGGTTATGGGGCGCACCGCGCGCATAGGGCCCGCCACCGGGAAGAAGAGATCGTCCGGCAATTGTTCGAGCAGGCTTGAGCTCGTGCGTCGGACGATCGCCAGATGCTCGCGCAAGGCGCTGCGCTCCGAAGCGGGGATGGGGCGTTCGGCGATCATGCGCTGCGCCACTTCGATTGCGGTGGCGACATCGCGCGCGGCCACGCCGTTGCCGGCAGCGAAAATCAGACCGCTCCCGTTCAGCAGGATAGGCCACATCTCAGCTGTCGAACGCGATTTCTCGATTGCGGTAAGCGGGGCAAGCGAGGGCGGGGCATCGACCTCACAATCGAGCTGTTGCCCGGTGAGCGCGATGCTCTGCCCCTGACGCGAGAATGCAACTTCCCAGCGGCGGCTGACCTTGATCCACTCGCCGTCACTCAAGGACCGTTCGATTCTGCGGGTCAGAAGCTGCGGCCCTTCGGGTAGGGTGATACGGCTCTGCGCAAGCGCGGCAGCGGGGCCTAGACCCAACCCGATTCCGGCTCCCAGCACTAATCCAAGAGCCCCCCGTCGGGTAGGTGCGCTCATTTCTGTTCCTTTGGCCCCCGCCTAATCATTCTCTATAACGCCAGCCATCCACCGCAGCGTTTCGGGATGGGCCGCATCGCAGCGCCAACCGATTATTGCCGGTGTATCATAGGGATGAAGCGCGCCCAACCTGTCAACGACGCTAGCAAGACGCTGCGCGGTTGTTTTGAACAGGACTGCACATTCCGCAGCGCTGGAGCGCTCGCCTTCCCATTCGAACACCGACTCAACCTGCGGCAAAATGTTAGCGCAGGCGATCAGCTTCGCTTGGAGCAATGCCCCTGCCGCTTCGCGGGCAGTTCCCGCATCGGGAAAAGGACACCACACGAGCGCGCCTTGCGGATCGCTCATCGCTCAAACGCTCCGCTGGCGCGCAGCCAGCCCGTCGCTGTGCATCGCCCAAGCGGTGCTTGCGACGAGCAGCGCCCCGGTAAGTTGATGGGCGGCCGCGACCCATAGCGAGACTTCGCTCATCACCGTCGCGATGCCGAGCAGCACCATGATGCCGAACGCGGTATGGACTGCAATCGAGGCGCGGCGGTCGCTCGCCCGCACCCTGCGTGCAAGATAGATGAGCGCCGCAACCGCAATCCAAGCCCACCAGCGATGGAGGAAATGGAGCAGGAACGGGTCGTGCGTGAGCGTCCACAAGAAGCCGGACGAAAAGCTCACTTCGGGCACCAGCCGCCCGTTCATCAGCGGCCAGTCATAGGCCGCATGTCCGGCGTTGAGCCCTGCGACCCAGGCGCCGAGCAGCAATTGCACGAACAGGATAATCGTAACCACTGCCGATCCCCTGGTCAGCGGCGCAGGGCGTGCTTCGGGGTTGCGAGCGAGATTCCGCATATCGCGTGCGGTCCATACCAGCAGCCCGAGCAACAGCAGCGCGGTCAGAAGGTGCAACGAAAGGCGGAAATGGCTGACATCGGTCATGGTGCCGACCAGTCCCGACTTGACCATCAGCCACCCGAACAACCCCTGAAGACCGCCCAGCGCGAGCAGTCCGACCAGCCGCGGCTTGAAGCCTGCGGGAATTGCGCCCTTCACCCAGAACCAAACGAGCGGCAGCGCAAAGACCATGCCCACCATGCGCGCCAGCAGGCGGTGGAACCATTCCCAGAAATAGATGAACTTGAAATCGGCGAGCGTCATTCCCGTCAGGCTCGCTTCGAGCCGGTATTCGGGAGTCGCCTGATACTTGGCAAACTCGGCCTGCCATGCCGCATCACTGAGCGGCGGCAGAACGCCTGTCGCAAGGTTCCACTCGGTGATCGACAGTCCGCTTTCGGTCAGCCGTGTGATGCCGCCGACGACAACGATCAGCACCACGAAAGTTGCGACGATCTCGAGCCAGCGCGCAATCGCGAGCAGGCGGGGGGCGGGGGAAGCTGTTTGCGTGGCCATGGCCGGGCGTAAATGTCTCCGCCTGCGCGGGCATGCAAGTGCGTTTGCTGAAAAGTGACATCAGCAAATCGCAATCTCCTTGCGAAATGTTATGTTGTTACATATGTGGCACGCAGCATGATGCAGAAGACCAACACATTGAGTCGCAACGACCGCAGCCGGTGGCTCGACAAGCTCGGGATCGGGATTGCGGGACTGTGCGCGGTGCATTGCATTGCGACGATCGTGCTGGTTTCCTCGCTCGGCATCGGCGGTCACTTCCTGCTCGAGCCGGGCATCCACCGCATCGGCCTCGCCGTCGCGCTGGCAATTGCGGCTGTGGCAATGGGCTGGGGCGCGCTGCGGCACGACCAGACCACGCCGATTGTCATGGCATCGGCAGGACTCGCCTTCATGAGTGTTGCCCTGCTCGTGCCGCATGGCGATGACGAGGTGGCGCTGACGCTGATCGGCGTGACGCTGGTCTCGGTGGGCCACTTCCTCAACATGCGCGCTCCGACGAAGCTTCATAGGCACGCTTGAAGCAGAAGGTTGCACCGCGCGCCACGGCAGCTATTTGAGCCGCATGAGCGATAGCAAATCCATCACCCTCAACGGCGACGCGCGCAGCACCTCTGCGGCAACCATCGCAGACCTCGTGCGTGAACTCGAACTGACACCCGAAAAGGTCGCGGTCGAACGCAATGGCGAAATCGTCCCGCGCTCCACGCTGGAAGAGGCCGCGCTCGGAGACGGGGATTCGCTGGAGATCGTGCATTTTGTCGGCGGGGGCGGCCACCAGAAGGACAGCTGGACCGTCGCTGGCCGCACTTTCACCTCGCGATTGATCGTCGGGACCGGCAAATACAAGGATTTCGAACAGAACGCCGCCGCGCTTGAGGCGAGCGGGGCGGAGATCGTCACCGTGGCGGTGCGCCGTGTGAATGTCAGCGATCCCAAGGCGCCGATGCTGACCGATTATATCGACCCCAAGAAAGTCACCTACCTCCCCAACACGGCCGGTTGCTTCACCGCCGACGAGGCGATCCGTACGCTCCGGCTGGCGCGCGAGGCAGGGGGCTGGGACCTCGTGAAGCTCGAAGTGCTGGGCGAGGCGCGCACGCTTTATCCCGACATGCGCGAAACGCTCGCCGCGACCGAGACGCTCGCCAAGGAAGGCTTCCTGCCGATGGTGTATTGCGTCGACGACCCGATCGCCGCGAAGCAGCTCGAGGACGCAGGCGCGGTCGCGGTCATGCCGCTGGGCGCGCCGATTGGCTCCGGGCTGGGCATCCAGAACCAGGTCACGATCCGCCTGATCGTGGAGGGTGCGAATGTGCCCGTGCTGGTCGATGCGGGCGTCGGCACGGCGTCGGACGCGGCGGTCGGCATGGAGCTGGGCTGCGACGGTATTCTGATGAACACCGCGATTGCCGAGGCGAAAGACCCGATCCGCATGGCGCGCGCGATGAAACTTGCGGTCGAGGGGGGGCGCGAGGCCTATCTCGCCGGGCGCATGGGACGGCGCAAATATGCCGATCCCAGCAGCCCCTTGGCCGGGTTGATCTAACTCGCGCCAGAACGGCGCGGAGCGCCGCAAGGCCAAGCGGCCGCCCCGTAGGCGCCCGGAGCGAAGCGAAGGAACAGCGCCGAGGACGCACGCACGGATGTGCGTGCGAAAAACCAATACGTGGTTACTACGTATTAACCAAAATCGCGGACACCCGTCTTCAGTACCCGAGGAGACGTATCGTGACGCTTGCCACCACATCGACCATGGCCATCGGCGAAATGCGCGAATTCGCAGGCTTCGCGCCGTGCGAGCAGCGCTATATCAAGCGCAGTCTCGACATTGGCCTTTCGCGCTGTGATGCGTTCAAGCTGTGGGGCCGGACCGAGGTCGAAAACACCGCGATCCGCCGCCAGTATGTCGCCTACCAGGACCTCAAGGTTCTGCGCGATCTGATCCCGCAAGAGGGCACAATTGGCGAGATCGAGCGGTTCATCGGCAAGCTGATGCGCATGGCGACGTTCGACTTGTCGCAAGAGCGCATCGCGAGCTTTTCGGCCTTCCGGTTCCTCTACGAGCGTCTGCTCGGCGCCGAAGCGCGGCCCTATCTGCCCGCTGCCTTTTGCGCCGCCGCTGCCTTGCCGACGATCCGTCCGCAGCAGCGCAAGGTGCTGCTCCAGTCGCTCAGCGAAGCCGCGGCCACCGCACCCGGCTGGTCGGAGCGCAAGCCCAGCTTCTATCCCGAATATGTCGAGGATGTTGAGGCCGCGTAACTCGCGAGATAACCTTAACTTTTTTGCGTCAGACAGACGCAATGACGCTTCCGTTTGTTCCAGAGCTTCCCGTCTCCGATCAGGTGCCTGACTGGCATGTGACCGCCTTCGCATGGCGCGGCGCGTGCCTCGACGTGTTCTCCCGCGCCGAACATTCGATCGACGATTGTTGCGAAGTGCTCGAGGTCAGCGGCTGCGATCTCGGCCCGATGGCACACCACAATTTCTCTGCAGCGCGGGCGAATGCGCTGAGAGGTTTTCTCGAAGAACGCGGCTCTTTCACAGCGCATGCCAGGCCTTGTGTCGAGATGCTCGACGAATGGTGTGCGCTCATGCAGCAGCGCGTGCTCGTTGCGCATGGAAAAATGTCGGTTAGCGACGCGGGGCTTACCCTCCGTTACCGCGAACATCGCGGCAAGAAGGGGGTGACCGCACACGAGCAATCATTCAGTCGTCTGGATATGCTCGCTTTTTTAAAGCGCATCTCCGAAGTTCAACGGCGGCTGCACATGCAACTGGGCCAGATCAAGGCCGCTTCACGGCGCGGCGGCCAGAACGCCGCCTAACTCCGATACAATCCGTCGATCCGCTCCTGATAGCGGTCGCGGATCTTGTGGCGCCGGATCTTCATGCTGGGCGTCATTTCCTCGTTCTCGATCGTGAAGGCCTCGTCCGCGAAAGCGATCTGGCGGACCTTTTCGACCACCGAGAGGTCCTTGTTCGTGCGGTCGACCGCTGCGCGCACCGCGTTCTTGAAGGCGGGCAGGTCCTGCAGCGCCGCAAGGTCGAACTTCTCGTCGTTCGCGCGCGCCCATTCCAGCGCCCATTCGGCGTCGGGAACGATCAGGCCGACCACATAGGGGCGGTTGTCGCCGCTCACCATCGCCTGCGCGATTTCGGGTTGCAGCGTCAGCATCCCCTCGATCTTTTGCGGAGCGACATTGTCGCCCTTGTCGTTGACGATCATGTCTTTCTTGCGGTCGGTGATCTTGATCCGGCCCTTGTGATCGATCTCGCCAATGTTGCCGGTATGCAGCCAGCCGTCGACCACGGTGCGCGCGGTTTCGGCCTCGTTGCGCCAATAGCCATGCATCACCAATTCGCCGCGGCACAGGATTTCGCCGTCATCGGCAATCTTGATTTCGACCCCGCGCATCGGCGGGCCGACCGTGTCCATCTTCAAACCGGTCCGCGGGCGGTTGCAGCTGATCACCGGCCCCGCCTCGGTCTGGCCATAGCCTTGCAGCATGGTGAGGCCCATTGCGTCGAAGAAATTGCCGACCTCGGGGTTGAGCGGCGCGCCGCCCGACACCAGCGCTTTCAGACGTCCGCCGAACTTGGCGCGAATCTTGGGGCGCAGCGCTTTCTCGACCACGAAATCGAGCGGCTTGTCGCGTGTGCGGGTTTTGCCCTCGCGCGAATTCTCGCTGATTTTCAGTGCGCTATCCATCATGAAATTGGCAAGGCGGCCCTGCTTTTCGATCTGTTTCATGATCCGCGTGCGCAGCACTTCGAACAGGCGCGGGACCACGACCATGATCGTGGGGCGGGTTTCCTCGATATTCGAAGCGAGCTTTTCGAGCCCCTCGGCATAGAAGATTTCCGCGCCGACGCTGATCGGGAGATATTGTCCGCAAGTGTGCTCATAGGCGTGGCTGAGCGGCAGGAAGGAGAGGAAGCGCTCGTCCTTGATGCCGAAATCGTTGATCAGAATCTCGGCTGCACCTGCCGCATTGCACAGGATCGAGCCGTGGTGCTGACGCACCCCGCGCGGCGCGCCGCCGGTGCCGCTGGTGTAGATCAGGCAGGCCAGGTCATCGCGCTTGATCTTCGCAATCCGCCCTTCAACCGCCTTGCGCGCAGCCACCGCGTCGCCTTCGATCAGATCGCTCCAACTATGGTAGTCGAAACTGCCCGATTGCTGGCGGTGAAGGTCTTCGATGCCGATGACGTGATCGACATTGCCTGTGCGCGAGATTGCGCCGAACACCGGCTTCAGCAGCTTCTCGGTCGAGACGATCACCGCGCGCGATCCGGAATTGTCGAAGATATGCGCGTGATCGCGTTCGGTGTTGGTGATGTAGGTCGGCACCGAAATGCACCCTGCGGCCATAATCGCGAGGTCGGCAATGCACCATTCGGGGCGGTTTTCGGAGACGAGCGCGATGCGTTCGCCCTCTTTCATACCGATCCGGCGCAGGCTTTCTGCCAGCATGCACACCTGATCGGCGACTTCGCGCCAGCTTTGCGTGGCCCATTCGCCATTTTCCTTGCGACCCAGAAAAGGCGCATCGCCCTTTTCATCGGCACGCTTGAGGAACAGTTCGACGAGGTTGTTGGCGCTGTCGACGTCCTGAAGGAGCGGATCGTCAGCCGGATTGGCCACTGGCGCGGCGGATGGGGCGTGCACGGACAAAGGCTCCTCTTCCCGCTCACCCTTGATAGCCGTCGGCCACAGGCGAGCTTGCGTAATTTGCGTTGGTTCTAAACTAAGGTGGTATTTACGTAGCGGCAAGACCGTGCGGGCCGCTAAGCCCCGCGACCCACAGCGGCAAAGCGCGTTGCCAGCACAAGGAGCGATGCTTAAGGATCGCGTCCATGTCGCTTCTTCGCAATTGCATCGCCGGGCTCGCCATTGCCCTTTCCGCCTGCGCTCCCACTCTCGAACAGACAGCCGGCACGCCTGCTCCGGCAGTCGCAGAGGCCCGGGTCCAACCCTTTGTGATCGCGGCCAATCCGCTCGCAGCGCAGGCCGGAATGGATGTGCTGGAGCGCGGTGGCAGCGCGGCGGATGCGGCGCTTGCGGTGCAGACGATGCTTTCGCTGGTCGAGCCGCAGTCTTCGGGTGTCGGCGGCGGAGCTTTCCTCAACTATTACGATGCGAAAACCGGCAAGGTCATAATTTACGACGGGCGCGAAACCGCTCCGGCGCAGGCGAGCCGGACGATGTTCCTCGATGCCTCTGGCGAACCGCTCGGATTCCGCGAAGCCGTGGTCAGCGGGCGCGCGACCGGAGTTCCCGGTGCGATCGCAGCGCTCGGCATGCTGCATGAAGAACACGGGAACTTGCCGTGGGATAGCCTGTTCGACGCACCGATCCGCACCGCCGAAGAAGGCTTCGTCATTTCGCCGCGGCTCGGCCGGTTTCTGGGGATCGATTTCCCGCAATTGGCGCAGCCCGATGCGGCGGCCTATTTCTCGCGGCCCGACGGAACGCGCAAGGGAACGGGCGACCGCCTTGTGAACCCCGAATATGCCGAGTTTCTGAAGCGCCTCGCTGCGCAGGGGACCGACGCTTTGTACAGCGGAAGCACCGCTGCCGAGATCGTCCAGCGGACCCGCGCCGCGCCGCTTGGCGGGACGATGACGATGGCGGACATTGCAGCCTATCGTCCGGTGAAGCGCGAACCCGTTTGCGGTCCGTGGAGCGGTTACCGCGTGTGCGCCCCGCCGCCTCCGTCGAGTGGAGCGGCGATGATCGAGCTGCTCGGCATCCTCGACCGCACCGACATTGCCTCGCGCGGCCCGAACGATCCGCAGGCCTGGTATCTCTTCGCCGAAGCCAGCCGCCTCGCCTATGCCGACCGTGACGCCTATTTCGGCGATGGTGACTTCGTCGATGTCCCGGTCGCAGGGCTGCTTGACCCCGCCTATATCGACGCGCGCGCCGCGCTGATCGGGGCGAGCGCGGCAGAGAATGTCGAAGCAGGCGTTCCGGCGGGAGCCAAGGTCGCCGTTGCCGATATGACGCGCGAACCAGCGGGCACGTCGCATTTCATCGTCCGCGATGCGACGGGGAATGTGCTGTCGATCACCACCACGGTCGAATCGATTTTCGGCAGCGGGCGGATGGTCGACGGTTTCTTCCTGAACAACCAGCTGACCGACTTTTCCTTCAACCCGCTGCAAGCCAATGGCGACGAAGCGCCCAATGCGGTCGCGCCGGGCAAGCGCCCGCGCTCTTCGATGGTGCCGCTAATCCTGCTCGACGCAGACGGCCAGTTTGCAGGAGCCATCGGTTCGGCAGGCGGCAACTCGATTCCCGCCTATGTCGGCAAGACGCTGGTTGCGGCGGTCTATTGGGGGATGCCGATGCAGGATGCGCTGGCGCAGCCCAATCTGGTCGCCCGCGGCAATCGCTATGGGGCGGAGACCGAAAGGTTCGATCCGGCGATCGTGGCAGGGCTTGCCGAAAGAGGGATTATCGTGACGCCCGGACAGGGCGAGGATTCAGGCGTTCACGGCGTGCTGATCCGCGACAGCAAGGTTGACGGCGGCTATGACCCCCGCCGCGAGGGTGTGGTGCTCGTAGGCGCCCCTTAGTCGCTTTCTGTGCCCACCGCCTCGGCGATACTGGCAAAGCCGTCGCGCTTCATAAGCCGCTCCAGCCCGCTTGCGATTTGCGCGCCGAGACCCGGGCCGTGATAAACCATCGCCGAATAGAGCTGCACGAGGCTCGCCCCTGCACGGATGCGCGCCCATGCGTGCTCGGCGCTGGCGATACCGCCCACACCGATGAGCGGTATCTGCCCGCCGGTCGCTTTGCGGAAATCGCGCAGGCGCTGCTGGGCAAGTTCGCGCAAGGGTGCACCGGAAAGACCGCCCGTCTCGTCTGCATGGCGTGAGCGCAGCGGCGGGCGGGAAATGGTCGTGTTGGAAACGATCAGCGCGCCAAGCTTTTTGTCCAGTGCAATCCGCGCAATCGCGTCGATATCAGCAGGCTCGAGATCAGGTGCGACCTTGAGGAAGATGGGCGGAGCGTTCGCGGGCATCACGAGGTTGCGCGCGGCAATCACGCCGTCGATGAGCGCGGTCAAAGCGCCCTCGTCCTGCAAGGCGCGCAGGCCCGGCGTGTTGGGGCTGGAGACATTGACCGCCAGATAGCTGGCATAGGGCGCCATCAGCCGCGTCATCTCGGCATAGTCGGCAATGCGGTCCTCGGCGTCCTTGTTTGCGCCGATGTTGATCCCGACGATTCCCGGCCTCGAGGCGCGTGCCTTGAGCCGTTCGAGCGCCACTGCTGCGCCGGAGTTGTTGAACCCCATGCGATTAATGACGCCCTTGTCTTCGGTCAGGCGGAACAGTCTTGGTTTCGGGTTGCCCGCCTGTGGCTTGGGGGTGATCGAGCCCACTTCGGTAAAGCCGAAGCCCAGTCCGAGCAGCGCATCCGGAACTTCCGCGTCCTTGTCGAACCCGGCTGCAACGCCCACCGGATTGGGGAAGTCGAGCCCTGCGACCGACACTTTGGTCGCCCCTGGTTGTGGAGGCGAGGAACTCGCACCGCGGCTCGGCATTGCACGCAGCGATCGGACCGCCAAGCGGTGCCCCGTCTCGGGATCGAGCGTGAACAGGGCGGGCCGGATCAGGTCGAACATTTTTGTCGGAAGCGTCATCACCTCGCCCTAAGCCAAATTTTGGTCCCGCTGTCGAGAGGCGACCCGTTTGCGATTCTACCGCCCGGTAAGTGCAACTATCTGGGTTTCCAGCAAAATTTACGGACAATTACCATTGTGTCGTATGCATACAATTCTTTCAGGAAGTTGCGCGCTAGAGACTCGCCTGCGACCCGAAGGGCTCGGAGCAGCAATGCAAAGAGTTCCTCAACTTATAAGGGCGGCTCAACCGTGGGCCGCCCTTTTTTTGTGTCAAAACAATCCCGAAACCGCTACACGCTTCGCCAATCGGGGCGTGGACGATGGTTGATTTTCAAGAGTCCTTCAGGGACGAAAGCAGTGCGGATACGGGCGAGGCGGGTTTCGAGCTCACCGACGGCTCGCTTATCCATGTCGATTATATCGCCCCTCCGGCGGCGATCAGCGACTATGTGACAACGCTTTATCACTTCCGCTGCGACGAAACGCTCATTCGTGATATCCAGCCCGCGTCGATCGGGCACCTTGCTATTTTTCCGCGTGGGAAGGGCGAGATGCACTTCCGCGCGGGTCACAAGGACCCGAATCACGAAGTGGGAGTGATGACCCCGCTCTCGACCGCGAATCCGATCATCGTCGACGGGCCATTCCATGCCATCGGTGCGGCGCTGACGCCGCTGGGCTGGGCTGCGCTGACCGGCCTTCACGCGGGCGAGCACCGTGACCGGCTGCGCGATGCGGGCGAGATTCTCGGGCCGCAGGCGGTTGAATTGGGTCAGGACCTGATCGCGCGGTATCGCGACGGGACAATGAGCGGGCGCGATTGCGCGCTTGCCCTCGGCGATTTCATCGGTCGCAACGTCAAGAAGATCAATTCGCGCCATGCCGAGCTCATCAAGGTGGTGAACGCCTGGCTTGGTTCGTCCTTCAATCCCGAATTGAGCGACCTGCTGGCCCGCGCCGCCTATTCCGAACGGCAGGTGCAGCGCCTGACCGAACGCTATTTCGGACTTTCGCCGCAGGCCTTGGCGCGCAAATACCGCGCTTTGCGTGCCGCAGCGCTCTTGTCCTTTCCCAAGCTGACGCCCGAATTCGAGGCGGAACTGGGCGATGCCTTCTTCGATCAGTCGCACATGATCCGCGAGATCAACCGCTTCGTCGGGCGCACGCCCGCGCGGCTCAAGGACCCCGACAATCCCTACCTTTCCGAGATGATCGCGCCCAAGAACTTGCGCGAACTGGGCAATTAGGGGCAAGTCCCGGGTTTAGTAGCCAATACGAAAACCAAGGACGACCATGCGCCGCAAACTCCCCCTCACCGCCTCCCTTATTGCCATCGCCGGTTTCGGCCTCGGCGCAGGCTTGTTGCTTCCGGCTCCCGCGCTTGCAGATCATCACGAAGAAGCCGCAGACGCGGATAGCGAGGCGCTCGCTGCATTGTTCGAAGCCTATGATGCCGCCAATCTTGCCGCCTCACCCGAAGGCAAAGCCTATCGCGGGATCCGCGACGAGGATTACGGCAAATGGGGTGACGTCTCCGACGAAGCCGAAGAGGCCGATTTCCGCCGTCTGCAGGATGCCGCCGCGACCATGGAGGCGAGCTTCGACCTTGCAAGCCTCAATGCGCAAGACGCCTTGTCGTACCGGCTGTTCGCGCTCACCGCAGAGCGCAGTGCATCGCTCCATCCCTTCCGCAAGCTGGGTTACATCTATGATCAGCGCCGCGGGCCGCACACCGGCCTGCCCGCGTTTCTGATTAATATCCACCGGATCAGCACTGCGGCCGATGCACAGGCCTATGTTGCGCGTATCGCAGGCGCGGGCGCGCAGATGAGCGCTCTCACCGCCGAAGCCGCTGTGCGCGCCGATGCGGGAGTGATGCCGCCCGACTGGGTTTATCCCTACATGATCAGCGATGTCGAAGGACTGCTGGCTGCTGGCGATGACAATGCGGTGCTCGAAGATTTTGCTGGCAAAGTCGCCGCGCTCGAACTCGATGCGGCCCAATCCGACGCGCTCATGGCCGCAGCAACCGCGGCGTGGAACGCAGAGGTGCGCCCGGCCTACGAAGGTCTCCTCGTGGAGCTCAAGCGCCAGCAGGCAATGGCTCCGACAGAGGACGGCATCTGGCGTCTTCCGCAGGGCGATGAGTACTACGCTGCTCTGCTCAAGAGCTACACCACCACCGATCTCACTGCCGAGGAGATTCACAATATCGGCCTGCGCGAAGTCGAGCGGATTCACGGCGAAATGCGCGAGATTATGGCGCAGGTGGGCTTTGAGGGGACTTTGCAGGAATTCTTCGAATACACCCGCAATGGCGACCAGTTCTTTTACGAAACGCGCGAGGAATATCTCGCCGACGCCAATGCCGCGATCGACGCGATCACCGAAAAGCTGCCCGACTATTTCGGTCAGCTGCCCGAAGCGCCGCTGACCATCAAGGCAGTCGAGGAGTTTCGCGAGAAAAGCGCAGGCAAGGCCTTTTACCAGAGCCCGTCCGCCGACGGATCGCGCCCGGGCACTTACTATGTGAACCTCTACAATCTTCGCGATATGTCGAAGAACGAGCTCGAGGCGCTCGCCTATCACGAAGGGCTGCCCGGACATCACCTCCAGCGGGCGCTGCAAACCGAACTCGGCGACCTGCCGCCATTCCGCCGGTTCGGCGGATGGACCGCTTACACCGAGGGCTGGGGCCTCTATTCGGAAGAGCTGGGCAAGGACATGGGCATGTACACCGATCCTTATTCCGACTTCGGCCGGCTGGGCATGGAACTGTGGCGCGCGTGCCGTCTGGTGGTCGACACCGGCATCCACGACAAGCGCTGGAGCCGCGAAGAGGCGATTGCCTATCTCAGCGAGAATACGCCCAATCCGGACGGCGACATCGAAAAGGCGATCGAGCGCTATATCGTCTATCCGGGACAGGCGACCGCCTACATGATCGGCAAGCTGAAGGTCATGGAGCTGCGCGAACATGCCCGCACAGAGCTTGGCGATGACTTCGACATTCGCGGCTTCCACGATGCCGTGTTGACGAGCGGACCTGTGCCGCTGTCGATTCTCGAAGAAAACGTCGGGGCATGGATTGAAAGCCAGAAAACGAAGTAATTTCGATCATATGATTGAAAACAGCGCACAAATGATGTCGCTGTGATACAAGGACGTATGGGAGAGCGAGGATATTCAACAGGTCGAGGGCCGGAGAGATCCGGTTCGTCAGGGCCTGACGCAGAGGCGCTGGGGACGGCAGGGACGACGGGTCGCACCGGGTCGTCAATGCCGTCCCATACCGCCGTGCATCGAGGTATGGCCAAAGTGGGCGGTATGGCGGGCGGCTCGGACGCCAGCACCGACCGTTTCACGCTCACCTATTATGATCCGCCCGAAGAACTCGATCGCCATGTCCTTACGTTGTTCCATTTCGAATGGAGCGAAGCGGATATCGCCGATCGCCACCCGGGCGCACTTGGCCAGCTGTTCATGAATCTGAGAGGCAAAGGCCGGATCTGTTTCGATGACCGTGATGATCACGTCACCGAAGGCGCCTATCTTTTCAGCGGCTTTTCCAGAGCCGCTCCGCTCGAGATGAAAGGCCCATGGCATGCGATTGGCGCATCGCTCACCGCGCTCGGCTGGGCGGCGCTGACGAAATCGCCCACCGACCGGCACGTCGACCGCATTTTCCCGGCAAGCAATTTGCTGGGGGAAGACGTCGATCGCATGGCAGATGAGGTCGGCGATCAATACCGCGCAGGCGCGATCAACGGCAGCGAAGCCTGTGCAGCGCTCATCGACTGGATCGCACCCCGACTAAAGGCCATTCCCGCCGCGCACGAGAAGCTGATCGAATCGACGATCAGTTGGCTTTCCACGTCGCTCAATCCCGACGTCGAGGCTCTGTTCGACATGCTCGGCTATTCGCGCCGCCAATGCGAACGGCTGGTGGCGCGCTATTTCGGCTTCGCGCCCGCCGCGCTGGCGCGCAAATATCGCGCTATCCGCGCCGCCAATCTGCTGTCGCGCCGGGACCTTTCGGATGAGGGCGAGGCCGAGATCGCCAATGCCTTTTACGATCAGCCACATATGATCCGCGAGATCCGCCGCTTTTGCGGCCATACGCCCACGCGCCTCGGTGGCGATGGCGGGCCGCTGTTCCAGACGCTGCTGCGGATGCGCAATCTCGACCGGCTCAAGCATTTCCGGCTGATCGGCGAGGGCCAAGACCCGGCTTGAAATCGGAGCATTCTGCGCGTATTTGAAATGCGACCGATTCAGTCTGATTTAAGAATCATTCGCAACAAGCAGATTTTCGCCTCTCATGCGCCTTTCCAACCTTGCCGATTATGCCGTCATCACGATGAGCCAGGCCGCACAACATTGCGGTGACGGGCGCGTGAGCGCCGCTGAATTAGCGAGCGAGACAGGCCTTCCTGTTCCGACCGTTCAGCGGCTCGTTTCCAAACTCACCGCTGCCGGCCTGCTGCGCTCGGTGCGCGGTGCGGGCGGAGGCCTGCAACTGGGGCGCCCCGCAGCGGCGATCAGCATTGCCGATATCGTCGAAGCGGTCGAAGGGCCGATCGGCCTCACCGCCTGCGTAGAAGCGCGCGAATGCGAGCATGAGGCGGGCTGCAACATGAAACCGCACTGGCCTATCATCAATGCCAAGCTGCGCGGCGCCCTCGCCGAGATCACTCTCGAGCACCTGCGCCCCGCTCACACCGGCTCCCCGGCCACCACCCCAATTCAAGAGCACGCCGCATGAGCGACAATATCGACACGCAAGACCTCCCACGGGAAATGGACGCCGACGCCAAGGCTGCCGCTGCCAATGCTGCGGAGTATGAGCACGGCTGGTCCTCGGACATCGAGACCGAGTTCGCCGAAAAGGGTCTGAACGAGGATACCGTCCGCTTCATTTCGGCCAAGAAGGGCGAGCCCGAGTGGATGCTCGACTGGCGATTGAAGGCATTCCGTCTGTGGCAGGAAATGGAAGAGCCCGATTGGGCCAAGGTCGGCTATCCCAAGATCGACTATCAGGACGCCTATTACTACGCCGCGCCCAAGAAGAAGGCGCAGCTGGAATCGCTCGACGAGCTCGATCCCGAGATCAAGTCGGTCTATGACAAGCTGGGTATTCCCGTTGCAGAACAAGAGGTTCTTGCCGGAGTAAAAGGCGCGCGCAAGGTCGCGGTTGACGCGGTGTTCGACAGCGTCAGCGTCGCTACCACCTTCCGCGAGGAACTGAAAAGCGCCGGCGTGATCTTCCTGTCGATCTCGGAAGCGATCAAGGAATATCCCGAGCTGGTTAAGAAGTGGCTCGGCCGCGTGGTCCCCACCCGCGACAACTATTTCGCCTGCCTCAACAGCGCGGTCTTCTCCGACGGCACCTTCGTCTACGTGCCCGAAGGCGTGCGCTGCCCGATGGAACTCAGCACCTATTTCCGCATCAATGCNGANAANACNGGNCANNTNGANCGCACGCTGATCGTCGCNGATGAAGGNNGCTTATGTNNNCTATCTCGAAGGCTGCACTGCGCCGATGCGCGACGAGAACCAGCTTCACGCCGCCGTGGTCGAACTGGTTGCGCTCGAAGACGCCGAGATCAAATATTCGACCGTCCAGAACTGGTATCCCGGCAATGCCGAGGGCAAGGGCGGGATCTACAATTTCGTGACCAAGCGCGGGCTGTGTCAGGGTGATCGCTCGAAAATCAGCTGGACACAGGTTGAAACCGGCAGCGCGGTGACATGGAAATACCCGTCCTGCGTCCTCAATGGCGAGAACAGCGTGGGCGAGTTCTACTCGGTCGCGGTCACCAACAACTTCCAGCAGGCCGACACCGGCACCAAGATGATCCACAACGGGCGCGGAAGCCGCTCGACGATCATCTCGAAGGGTATTTCGGCGGGCAAATCGTCGAACACCTATCGCGGCCTCGTCCGCGTCGGGCCCAAGGCCGAGGGCGTGCGCAACTTCACCCAGTGCGACAGCCTGCTCTTGGGCGACGAATGCGGCGCGCACACCGTGCCCTATATCGAGGTCAAGAACCCCGTCGCGCAGATCGAGCACGAGGCGACGACCTCGAAGATCAGCGACGAACAGCTGTTCTACGCGATGCAGCGCGGGCTCGGCGAGGAAGAGGCGGTGGCGCTGATCGTCAACGGCTTCGCCAAGGATGTGCTCAAGGAGCTGCCGATGGAGTTTGCTGTCGAAGCGCAGAAGCTCTTGGCGATTTCGCTTGAGGGGAGCGTGGGGTGAGCCGAACAAATTCTGCAATTGTGGCCCTGACTGGCGTTATCGGTTGGGTCTTTATTTGGGGAATCGTAGCCTTGTTTGCTGGCGAACTCCGGTTCTTGCCTGACAGCGAGCTTTCGCCCGGCGGATACCTTCTTGGTCTCGCTTTTCTCTACATGTGGCCTCTAATCGCTGGCTTTGGGCTGGTGAGTTTTCTGAAGGTTGACGCGGATACCGCCAATGACTGAACGCAAAACCCTTAACCTGAAGCCGCAATCGCCTGACGCGGACGCACCCGACCTTCCCAAGAAGGGCCGGGGATGGAAGATCTCCGAGTCCCGCCTCGATGCCCTGCACGATCAGGCGCGCGAGATGCGGCGCTTTGCTTCGCCTGCGCACAAGGCGCTGGCCGAACGTTTCGCCAAGGCGGACCTCGGGCGGTACACTTTCAAACGCTTTGCCGTGGTCGGCAGCGCAATCGTGGACTTCAACTGCCACAATCTCGGCATGGCGATCATGATCGACGAAGAGGATCAGGACGAGGCGCTGGCCAAGCGCCGCGACAAGAGCCTCGAAAGCGTCGGCATTCGCGTGATGCGGATCAAGGCCAAGGATATTCTCGAGAATATGGATGCCGTTCTCCAGCGGATTACCGCCGGAATGCGTATCCGGATCGAAGACAAGCGGCAGGCGCGCCGCGCACATCACGAACAGCGCCGAAGCTAGGGGGTTTTATGGGGTATATTTACAAGGTTGCTGTCCCGCACGAACGATGGCCGAGTGCACGCCAACTCGACGCAGCTCTGGTCGCAGCGAACGATCCAGTGCGCCTGCTGGTAAAGCCGTTCACGTCGAAAGCGCCCTTCGAAATCTGCGCGGCCGAGCGGCTCGGGCTTGAAGTCGGCGGCGAGCCGCATGTCGTCGATGCGCGCGAATACCTCTTCGATCCCGACAACGACACTTTCGAGTTGCGCGACATCATGACGGATTGCGGAATGGACACAGCCCCGCTCGCAGGCGCACATATCTTCTCGATCACTGCGCATGGCGACGGGCGCGACTGGATCGCCGTGCGCGCCCTCGTCACCCGTTTGGTCACCGATTTCGGCGGCTACGGGATCGATTTCCAGTCGGGCCTTGCCGGATGCGGCGACTGGGTTGACGCCTTTGGAGACCGTCTGGGTCATCAGCAGGAAGCCTGTCACAAGATGGTCGCGCAAGCCGTGGCCGACAATGCGGCGAAATCCGCATGATGCCCCGCCGAACCGCTCTTTTCACGCCCTCGCGGCAGCCAATGCAGGATTGAAACGATGGCCGTTTTTGCCCTTACCCTTGCCCCGCTTCTCGCGCTTCAGGCTGCCGGACAGGCGCCTGTTGCTGTGAAGAACGACGCGCCCGAGACCTGGACGCTCGAATATCCGCGCATCTTGCAGCCCTATGTCGCCGACTACCGCCGCTGCCTGACCGGCCAGATGCGCACCGTGCGTGGGCAGGCCGATTTCGAGGCGCAGCACCGCAGCGACGTTGCCGCCTGTACGAAGGAATTCGAGGAGGCGGAGGCTTCAGCCAATGCCACGCTTGCAGGACGCAGCGACTATGCCGATCTGACTGCCGACGAAGTGCGCGACATCTTCGAGCATGTCGGCCGCATCCACATCGCGCGCGGGGCCGATCTCGATAACCAGTTTACCTATATCCAGCGCTCCATGCAGGCGGCGCAGGACGAGTATGAGGCGGAACGGCCCAAGGGGCTCGTGCTCGAATTGCGCGATGCCTCGGTAGTGAAAGCGCGCACCGACGCGACCGCTGCCGCTGCCGAAGCCGCCTATCAGCAACGCGAACAGGAGGCCGTTAGTGCTTCGAATTGATAATCTTCACGCCGTCGTTGACGGTCCCGGCGGTACGAAGCCGATCCTCAAGGGGCTCAGCCTCGAAGTGGCGGCAGGCGAGGTCCATGCAATCATGGGCCCCAATGGCGCGGGCAAGTCGACGCTCGCCAATGTGCTGTGCGGCAAGCCGGGTTACGAGATTACCGGCGGTTCGGTGACGTTCCGCGGCGAGGATCTGCTCGAACTCGACCCGCATGAGCGAGCCGCGAGCGGACTGTTCCTCGGGTTCCAGTATCCGGTTGAAATCCCCGGTGTTTCCAATGTCCAGTTCCTGCGCGAAGCGCTCAATTCGCAGCGCAAGTATCGCGGCGAGGAACCGCTGTCGGGCGGCGAGTTCCTGAAGCTCGCCAAGGACAAGGCCGCGCTGCTCAAGATGGACATGGACATGCTCAAGCGGCAGGTGAATGTCGGCTTTTCGGGCGGCGAGAAGAAGCGCGCCGAGATGGTCCAGATGGGCATTCTCGACCCCGCATTCGCTGTTCTCGACGAAACCGACTCCGGCCTCGACATCGACGCTCTGCGCGTGGTGGGTGAAGGCATCAATTCGATCATGCGCGCCCCTGAAAAGGCCGTGCTGCTGATCACCCACTACCAGCGTCTGCTCGACGTGGTGAAGCCCGACCGAGTGAGCGTGCTTGCCGATGGTCGCATCATCCAGACCGGCGGGCCGGACCTTGCGCTGCGGCTTGAGGAAGAGGGCTACGACGCGGTCATGGCCGATGCCTGATCTGGCAACCCTTCCGACCCGCCGCGACGAGGCCTGGCGCTATGCCGATATCGATGCGGCAGGGCGTCTCGGTCTCGATGCGATCAACGCATGGGAAGAGATTACGCTCGGCGCCGGCGAAACGCTGCGCCGCTGCGAAGTCGTGGGCGGTGATGCTCCCGAATTGCTGCGCCTGCGGTTGACGCTGGGCGAAGGCGCGCGGGCCGAGCTGTTCGTGACCAATGCAGGCCGTGACTACACCCGCGTCGAAGTGGAAGTGACGCTCGGCAAAGGCGCGCATTTCGAATTTGGCGGAGTGACAATCGGCGGCGGCGAAGCGGTGCGCGAATTCGTCACCACAACCGTGCACGCCGAACCCGAAGCGACCAGCAACCAGACCGTTCGCAGCGTTCACTGGGACACCGGCACAGGCAATTTCCTCGGCGAAATCAAGGTGGTGCGTCACGCGCAGAAAACCGACGCCGCACAGGACTTCAAGGGCTTGCTGCTCGAGGCAGGTGCGAGCGCCAATGCCGTGCCGCAGCTCGAAATCTTCGCCGACGATGTCAAATGCGCTCACGGTGCGACTGTCGGCCAGCTTGATGAAAGCGCGCGTTTCTACATGGCGGCGCGCGGGCTCGATCCGCAAGCGGCGCAGCGTCTGCTGGTACAGGCCTTCCTTGGCGATGCCTTTGTCGCGCTCGAGGACGAGGCCGAACATGCGCGCCTGCTCGACGCCGCGCTTGACGCGCTGGGCGGTGCCGACCTGTGAACGCCGCCGCTCCCATCACCCGCGATTTGCGCGCCGATTTTCCGGGCCTTGTGACCCGCGAAGGTGCGCCGTGGCACTATCTCGATTCGGCTGCGACCGCGCAAAAGCCGCGCGCCGTGATCGATGCGATGGCGCGTGCGCTGGGCGAGGATTACGCAACCGTCCACCGCGGCGTCTATGCGCGCTCTGCCGAGATGACTCTCGCTTACGAGGCAGCGCGGCGGCGGATTGCCGAATTCGTCGGCGGGGCGGAGAGCGAGATCGTTTTCACGCGCGGCGCAACCGAGGCGATCAACCTCGTCGCCAACAGCTGGGGCCGTGCAAATCTGAAAGCGGGCGATCGCATCCTGCTTTCGCAGCTTGAGCATCACTCGAACATTGTGCCGTGGCAGATGGTGGCAGAGGCAACGGGCGCCGAGATCGACATCGTGCCGCTGACCGACGATCACCGCATCGACCTCGACGCGGCCGAAGCGATGATTACGCCTGCGCACAAGCTGGTTGCCTTCGCGCATGTCTCGAACGTGCTCGGCAGCGTGCTCGACGCGCCCCGTGCGGCGACAATCGCGCACAGCGTTGGCGCGAAACTGCTGCTCGACGGCTGTCAGGCGGTTCCGCATCTGCCCGTCGATGTCGCTTCGCTGGACTGCGATTTCTACGTCTTTTCAAGCCATAAGCTCTACGGGCCGACCGGGATCGGAGCGCTGTGGGCGCGTGCCGACCTGCTCGACGCCATGCCCCCGTGGGAAGGCGGTGGTGCCATGATCGACCGCGTCACTTTCGAGCGCACGACCTATGCGCCCGCGCCGCAGCGCTTCGAAGCAGGCACACCGGCGATCACCGAAGCTATCGCTTTCGCCGCCGCTGCCGACTATGTCGCTGAAATCGGTTTCGACGCGCTCGAAGCGCGAGAGGCCTCGCTTGTCGCCCGCCTGCGCCGCGAACTCGTTGCAACGAACGATGTGACCGTTTTCGGTCCCGAGGACAGCGCGGGCATCGTGAGCTTTGTGATCGACGGGATTCACCCGCACGACCTCGGCACAATTCTCGACGAAGAGAACGTGGCGATCCGCGCCGGGCACCATTGCGCGCAGCCTTTGATGGACTATCTCGGCGTCCCCGCCACCGCACGCGCCAGCTTCGGCCTCTATTCGACCGAGGCAGACCTCGACTCGCTGCTCGCCGGAATCACCCGCACCCGCCGGATTTTTGGGAAAGCATGATGAACAAGCCCAGTGATGACAAAACCTTTGTCGCCGCGCCCGCTCCGAACGACGTCGTGACGGAAAAGCCGCCGCGCGCTCGCGTCTCGGATGCGATCGACCCCGAGGAAGCAGAGCCCAAGCGCGAACGCGACTATCTCGAAGGCTTCCTCGCCAAACAGCCCGAGACTGGCGAAACCGGCGGCGCGGGAAGCGATCTGCAGCAGGCGGTGATCGACGCGCTCAAGGAAATCTACGACCCTGAAATTCCGGTCAATATCTACGATCTGGGTCTGATCTACGGCGTCGAGGTCGATGACGAGGCGGATGCGACCGTCACCATGACACTGACCACGCCGCATTGCCCGGTTGCCGAAACCATGCCGGGCGAAGTCGAACTGCGCGCTTCTTCGGTGCCGGGTATCCGCGATGCCGAGGTCGTGCTGGTGTGGGACCCGCCGTGGGGCCCAGACAAAATGTCCGACGAAGCGCGGCTCGAACTGGGGATGCTGTGATGACCGACGTCAAAACCCGCGAAATTCCTGCCGCCGTCACCCTCACCAAAGGGGCAGAGGCGCGTATTGCCGAATTGATGAGCAAAGCGCCCGATGACGCTATCGGTGTGAAGCTTTCGACCCCGCGCCGCGGGTGTTCGGGGCTGGCCTATTCGGTCGATTACGTTTCAGAAGAGGCGAAATTCGACGAGAAGATCGAAACGCCCGGCGGCACCTTCTACATCGACGGGGCGAGCGTGCTTTACCTCGTCGGATCGACCATGGACTGGGTCGAGGACGATTTCACCGCCGGTTTCGTATTCGAAAACCCCAACGCCAAGGGCGCTTGCGGTTGCGGCGAAAGCTTCATGGTCTGAGCCTTCCGGCTCGAAACCTCACTCTCCGTCGTCGATGATCCGCGCGATCAGGCGGCGTTCGAGCTCGTCGACCTCGCCATCGCTTTCAATCATCCGGTCGAGCCACTCCTGCTCGTGATCGGTAATGGCCTCGCCGGCAATCGCCCGTTCGGTGTAGCTCGGCTGAGCATCGATCAAATTGGGATCCTTCTTCCCGAAGACTTTCCCGAAGTGATTGCGCGCGCTCGGCATTTCACGCGCCACCTGGCCCATGAAGCGCCCTATATTGGGTTTGTTGTCCGCGACGAAGGCCTGCAGTTCCTTGGCGCGCGCATGGTCGAGCTGGGCGTTCTGGAGCGTGAAGCCCTTGAGGTAATTGCTGACACCGTCGAGGAACAGATCGTCCCAACCCGGCGCGTTATCCTCGGCCAGCGTCTCGTCCTTCAAACGGAACAGCATTTCGGCGTCGAAGCGGGTGGCCGCAGCAGGACCGTGGCCACCGCTGGCGAAGATGACGCGGCGAAGGATCTTCACTTCAGCCTCGGTGATGTGCTGCGATGACAGCTCGCCGCCGTCGCGGGTCGGGCCGGTGCCTTCGAGCACTTCGCGCTCGACCTGCGCGATGACGTAGTCCTTGAGCTTGGTCGGCACGTTCTCCGCGCGCTCGATGATGCGCACGATACATTCGAGCTCGACATAGCTTTCCACCACGCCGTCATGGTCGATCTGCGCGATCAACCAATCGGCTTCGTTCTCGTCGCAATTGAGGCGCGGCTCGGTGCCGTTGAGCACGAATTCGCCGATCGCTTCGACGAAGAAGTCGCACCATTGTTCATCGCGCACGTCGATCGCATTGTTGATTGCGAACAGCGCTTCGGCCTCTTCGCGCGATATGATTCCATCGCCCCAGCCTTCGCTTCGCAGCGACAGCACTTCGGCGGCTGTAACCTGTCCGTCTGCAGCGACGCGCTGCGCGAGATCGGTAAATTGGGTCGTCATTGCTCGGTACACCCCTTGAATTGCGCCTCTGCCTTCGCAGAATGTGCTTAAGACTGGGTTACCGGCGGGTCGGCTCAGTCTGCTTCGGACTCGACTTCACGGATGCAAAACGCGCTGTCGGCTGCCGCTCCGCCTTGGCGCGCGCGGGCGGCGATGTGGGTGGCGACGGGCACTGCACCTGCTTCAAGTGGATAGAGAAAGATGTCGAGCACACAGCTTCGCCCGGTGAACTGCAGTTTGCGCGCATCGCCTTCGGACAGGTCGATGCGCGGCGTGCCGAACCGGCGCGTGAGCGCATTGGCCTCCGAGCCGATCACGCCGTCGGTGCCGCGCGCTTGCATCACATCGGGCGCGCGGAAGGTTGAGCCGGTCGCCGCCGGAGGGATCGATGCGGCTTGCGGAGTGCGCACGTAATTGCCGCTGGAGCAGCCCGCCGCGGCCAGTGCGAGAGTGAGGCCAGCCAAGACTCTACGCATTCGCACTCTCCAGCTTGCGCCGCGCCATCGCGCCTTGGGCAAGGTGCGTGCCGGCGGCTGCCCCGATGACCGGACCGAGCAAGTTCACGAAGGGTATCAGCATGATCCCTGCGATCACCAGCCCGAGCACAAAGCGCGTTCCGCCTGTGACAGGGTTGGCCGGATGAGCCTCTCCGCGATGCCGCAGCCAGCCCATGTCGGTAAGCTCGCGGCCCAGCAACCAGGCGTTGACGGTGAGAAACACAATGGCCGGACCGATCCCGGTCACCACCAGCACGGCTGCGACCGGAAGCGCGAGCAGGTTCACCAGCACGGTGCGCCCGATCCCGCGCAGCGAGTTTGCAAGGTCCTCGCGAAACGGGAGTGCGCGCGCGGTTGCGGCTGCTTGCGGATAATGGCGCTTCTCCACGGCGATCACCACTTCATCGGCGAAGAACTGCAACACGGCCACGGCGACGACGCGGAACAATAGCCACCCTGCGAGCACCGCCAGCAGCGTTGCGAGCAGCGCGCTGGCATAGCCCCCGTATTCGAGTCCCAAAGCGGCAAAGCCCCAATTGAGCCCTGCAAATAGCGCCGCGCCCAGTCCGACGAATACCAGCAAGGTCAGTGCCACCGATTTTGCCAATACGCCCATAATCGCACGGTCGCCCAGCTGACCGAAGGCTTTGGCAAGAGCGGGGAGCACCTGTTTCATCGCAGCCGAAATGCGGCGCGCGAAGCGGCAAGTCAAACCGCTTCACCGCGTATAGCCACCGTTTTCACGTGCCAATTCGCTCTTGGCCTCATCCCGCCATACCGCTAGGCGCGGCAGGCATTCATTTACGACAGGAAACGACCCTTGCCCGAAACTGCATCAGAGCCCCGTTACGACGTCATCGCCATCGGCAACGCCATTGTCGACATCATCGCCTCGTGCAGCGACGAGGACATCGCCGAGCTTGAACTCAATCGCGGCGGGATGACGCTGGTCGATGCGGACGGCGCAGACCGCCTTTATGCGGCGATGGGCCCTGCGACCGAGAAGTCGGGCGGTTCGGCGGCGAACACGCTCGCAGGCCTCGCGCAGCTCGACGTGCAGTGCGCTTTCATCGGGCAGGTTGCCGACGATCAGTTCGGCAAGGTCTTCGCGCATGACATCCGCGCTGCCGGGATCGATTTCGACACGCCCGTGCGCGAACAGGACCCGCCAACCGGGCGCTGCCTGATCTTCGTCACGCCCGATGGCGAGCGCACGATGAACACCTTCCTCGGCGCAGGCCAGTTTCTGCCTGCCTCGGCGCTCGATGAAGAGCTCATCGCATCGGCCGCGATCCTCTATCTCGAAGGCTATCTGTGGGATCCCGAAGAGCCGCGCCGCGCCATGCGCCGCGCTATCGAGGTTGCCCGCAATGCCGGCCGCAAGGTCGCTTTCACCGCTTCGGAGAGCTTTGTGATCGACCGTCACGGCGACGACTTCCGCGCGATGATCGACGACGGGCTGATCGACATCCTGTTCGTGAACGAGAGCGAGCTTGCCACGCTGACCGGAGAGGACGACTTCGACACCGGCTTTGACGCCGTCGCCGCCAAGGTTCCCGTGTTGGTCGCCACCCGCAGCGCAAAGGGCGCGGTTGCCAGCGCGCACGGCGAGCGCGCCGTGACCACAGCCGCTCCGGTTGCCAAGGTGGTCGATACCACGGGCGCAGGCGACCAGTTCGCCGCAGGCTTCCTTGCCGGCTACGCCAAGGGCGAGCGGCTCGAAGTGTGCCTCAAGCGCGGCGCGATTGCCGCTGCCGAGGTGATCTCGCACTACGGCCCGCGTCCCGAAGCGGACATGAAAGCGCTGATGGAAAAGAGCCTGTAGGAAACTTTCTTGCGAAGTTGACAAAGCTGACAGCGTGTCAACCGCCAAAACAGGCGATTTATTGCTTTATATCAGGGACTTGCCCTGAAAAAGCGAAGTTGACACCTTGCCTACAAGAGCCGCTGCTTTGTTTTGGGAAGCGGCCGAATTGCTGACGATTTGAAAGAGCGGGTCGCACAGTAACGCTGCGACCCGCTGTAGGAAAACGGCCAGCCTGTCCATTACTCAACCGGCACGTAATCCGCGCGTTTCAGCGTGACGAGATAGCGCTCGATCTGGTCGACGTGATCCTGTTCGAGCGTGAAATCCATCTGCTCTGGATAGTTGTGCGCATTGACCAGCCACGCATGGACGGTCGCCTTGGTCACGCCGGGGCGATTGGCAATCGCGGCAAAGCTGGGTGCGCTTGGATTGGGCGAGAGGAACGGCGCCTCGACCGCATGACACCCTCCGCAAGCCGCCTCGACGAAGGCGGGCGGCGGGGGTGGCGGCGCGTCGGCAGTGGTCTGGCACGCGGTAAGCGCGAGGGGTGCGAACGCGAAGGGTGCGAGGAGTAGGCGCGGTGTGGTCATGCTCGCCTCATAGCGCAAATTAGCGCCGCAATCATTGACGCAAATCAAGTTTGGCCCCCGGCTACTTGCTTTCTCGCGCCACTTCCTTCCAGCCGATGTCACGGCGGCAGAAGCCGCTGGCGAAATCAATCTTGTCTACCGCCTCGTAGGCCTTGGCCTTGGCCTCGGTCACGTTCGCGCCGGTGGCGGTGACGTTGAGAACGCGTCCGCCATTGGCGACCAGCGTGCCGTCCTTCACCGCTGTGCCCGCGTGGAAGACTTTTTGCCCGCCTGTCTCGGCATCGCCCAGAGCAATCGCGCCGCCCTTTTCCGGCGTGCCGGGGTAGCCCTTGGCGGCCATCACGACGGTCAGCGCGGTCTCGTCGGCAAAGTCTGCCGTCACGCCTTCCAACTGGCCCTTGGCGCAAGCGAGCATGACTGCCGCCAGATCGCCTTGGAAGCGCGTCATCAGCACCTGGCACTCGGGATCACCGAAGCGCGCATTGTATTCGACCAGCTTCGGCCCAGCTTCGGTCAGCATCAGTCCGGCGTAGAGCACGCCCGAATAGGGCATGCCCTCGGTGCGCATCGTGTCGACCGTGGGACGAAGGATGGTGTCGATTGCCTGCTGTTGAAGCTCTGGCGTCAGCACCGGCGCGGGCGAATAGGCGCCCATGCCGCCGGTGTTGAGACCGACATCGCCCTCGCCGACCTGCTTATGGTCCTGCGCGCTGCCGAAGGGGAGGATGGTGGTGCCGTCGGTCAGCGCAAAGAAGCTCGCCTCCTCGCCGCGCATGAATTCCTCGATCACCACCTGTGCGCCGGGAAGATTGCCCTCGAACATGTCGGCAAGCGCGGCCTCGGCATCGGCACGGCTCTCGGCGATCACCACGCCCTTGCCTGCCGCGAGGCCATCGGCCTTGAGCACATAGGGCGCATCGAACTTTGCAAGCGCGGCGGTCGCCTCGTCGAGCGTGGAGGTGCGGATATAGCCAGCGGTCGGAATATCGGCGCGCGCGCACAGATCCTTGGTAAAGCCCTTTGATCCTTCGAGCTGGGCGGCGGCTTTCGACGGGCCAAACACGTTAAAGCCGTGTGCGCGCAGGCTATCGGCCAGCCCGTCCACCAGCGGTGCTTCGGGGCCGATCACGACGAGCGCGATGTCCTTCGCCTCGCAAAATGCGCTCACCGCTGCATGGTCGGTCGCATCGAGCGCGACCAGTTCGGCTTCCTCGGCAATGCCGGGATTTCCGGGGGCGGCGTAGAGTTTGGTGAGAGAGGGGGATTGCGCGAGCTTCCACGCCAGCGCATGTTCGCGCCCACCCGACCCCAAAAGCAGGATTTTCATGGCCCCTCCGCCTTCCGATACAGATAAAGACCGGCTGGTAGCGCGCGAGACGCGGGGCGACAACGCCGAACCCCTTTCGATCACCGAGATTTCGACTTTGCTGAAACGCACGGTGGAGGACCGGTTCGGCTATGTCCGGCTGCGCGGAGAATTGTCGGGCGTGAAGCGGGCGGCCTCGGGGCATATGTACTGCGCGCTGAAAGACGACAAATCGGTGCTCGACGGGGTGATGTGGCGCGGCAATGCGCAGCGGCTCGCCTTTGTGCCCGAGGACGGGCTGGAAGTGATCGCCAGCGGCAAGCTGACGACCTATCCGGGCCGCTCGAAGTATCAGGTGGTAATCGACAGTCTGGAGATTGCAGGCGAGGGCGCGCTGCTGGCGCTGCTGGAGAAAACCCGCGCGAGGCTGGCGGCCGAAGGGCTGTTCGACGAGCGGCGCAAGCGGCGTCTGCCCTATTTGCCGCGGGTGATCGGGGTTGTGACCTCGCCAACCGGATCGGTTATCCGCGACATCCTGCACAGGCTTGCAGACCGCTTTCCCTCGCATGTCGTCGTGTGGCCGGTGCTGGTGCAGGGGCAGGGGGCAGCTGCACAGGTTGCAGGCGCAATCCGCGGGTTTTCAGGGCTTTCCGGCGACGGCTCCGTGGCGCGCCCCGATGTCGTGATCGTCGCGCGCGGTGGCGGATCGATCGAGGATTTGTGGAGTTTTAACGAGGAAGAGGTGGTTCGGGCGATTGCCGAATGTACCATTCCGGTTATTTCTGCGGTTGGGCACGAGACCGATACGACGCTTGCGGACTATGCCGCAGACCGCCGCGCGCCCACGCCGACTGCTGCGGCCGAAATGGCGGTGCCGGTGCGCGCCGATCTCGATGCGGTGGTGGCCGATTTTGCTGCCCGTCAGCGACGTGCGGTGCGTCGCCCCCTCGAACTGGGGCGCGAACGGCTCGAGGCGCGCGCGCGCCGGATGCCGAAGATCGAGGCGTTGCTGCAACCGCAGGCGCAAAAGCTCGACGATCTGGCCGAGCGCCTGCGACGCGGGCTAACCGATCGTGCAGCCAAGGGGCGCGAGGCGTTGGCAGGAGTGGGCTCGCTGCTCACGCCGCGCCTGATCGAACGCAAGATCGAAGCAGGCCGGGATCGCCTCGAACGTTCGCGTTTGACGCCTTCGCTGGTCGAGCAACCCATCGCCCGCTCGCAGGACAAGCTCGATGCGCTCGCGCGGCTTGCAAGCCAGCTCCATCCCAGAAAGCCGCTCGAACGCGGCTATGCCATGGTGTTTAGTGCGGCAGGCGAGGTGATGACCAGCAAGGCGCAGGCCGAACGCGAGGCTGCGCTTAAGCTTCAATTCAAGGACGATGTGCTTGATGTAAGCACTGGCGCGGCTTCACCGCCCCCGGCGGCTCCCAAACGCAAGCCCGCTGCACCCAAGGCCACGCCGCCGCGCCAGGACGATTTATTCGGCGATTGAGCCATGCTAAGGACGCCCCCATGTTGATGTCATCCAGCGATAAAGCCGCCAAACTCTTCTACGCCGCCTCCAGCTTCCGCGTGCTGCGCCCCGGCCAGCATGTCTTTTGCGCGGTTTCGGGCGAGGTCATCCCGCTCGAAGACCTGCGTTACTGGAGCGCCGAGCATCAGGAGGCCTACGCCACCTGCGAGATCGCGACGCGCCGCCTGCTCGGCCAGGCGTGAGGGGCCGCATCATGAACCGGGCTGCTGCTTTGCCCGCCGCCCTCTCGCTCTCGGTTCTGCTCGCCTGCACCGGCAGCGAAGCGGCTGCGCCTGAAACGGTGACGGAAGATATGGCGACGGCTGCCGATGCAGCATCGGCAGCAACACCGGCGCCACCGCCGGCTCCCACCGCTTCCCAAGCCGCGCAAACCGGCTTCACCTTCACCGGCGAACTGACACAGGGCGGTTATATCCGCGGGGTCGCTCCATCGAGTGCGGTGAGCGCGGTGCTCGGCGAGCAGCCGCTCGAACTGGCAGAAGACGGCAGCTTCTTTGCCGCTTTCGACCGCGACAGCGGACCCGCGCTGACGCTTAAGGCCACGCTCGCAAACGGTCGGACGCTCGAGGAAACTCTCACCATCGCCCCGCGCGCCTGGGATATCGAACGCGTCAATGTCGCCAAGGGCACGGGCGGCGGCAGCGAAGCGTGGTGGGCGAAGCGCGAACCCGAATGGCTCGCGATCAAGGCCGCACGCGAGATGGAAACCGGCGCAACCGGCTGGAGCCAGGACTTCATCTGGCCGGTCAAGGGGCGCATTTCGGGCCGCTTCGGACGCCAGCGGATCTATCGCGGCGAACCGGGCAGCTATCATTCGGGGCTGGACATCGCACCGGGCGCAGGCGTGGCCTATGTCGCGCCCGCCGATGGCGTGGTGGTCCTCGCGCGCACGGGCTTCAGCCTCGAAGGCGGGCTGATCATCATCGATCACGGCGCGGGCCTCAACAGCGCTTTCCTGCATTCCTCGCGCATCGTCGTGACCGAAGGACAGCACGTCAAACAAGGCGAGCATATCGGCAATGTCGGCGCCACCGGACGCGCCTCGGGACCGCATCTGCACTGGAGCCTCAAGTGGAACGATGCACGGCTCGATCCGTTGCTGTTCGTGGGCCCCCAGAATTGAGCCGGATGAACTGATATGCGGTCGCGCCGCAGGGTAATCGCGGCGCTCGCGCTGGCGCTGGCCTGCGCGCCGGGTACATGGCTGCGAACCCCTGTTCCGGACGCGATGCCGAGTGATATCACGCTCACCCCGATTCTCGGGCCGCACGCAACCGACACGCCCGGCTGGAGCCTTGGCGGTGTGTGGCAATATTCCGCGCAAAGCCGCTATTTCGGCGGTTTTTCGGCGATACTGGCGCTCTACGATCACAAATTGCGCGCTTTCTCCGACCGCGGCACGCGCTTCACTTTCGTGGAACCCGACCAGCCAGAGGCCGCCGATGGCGATCTATCGGTGGTCTATCAGGCTGTCGAAGACGCTTACTCGAACGACTTGTGGGATATCGAAGCCGCCACGCGCGATCCTGCGACCGGCGACTATTGGCTCTCCTATGAGAACTACCATGCGATCCACCGCTTCTCGCAAGCCAGTGAGCGCAAGGGTGTGCGGGTCTTGGACGATGAGGTCGATTGGCTCGTCAACGGCGGCGCGGAGGCGATGGTGCGGCTTGCCGACGGGCGCTTTGTCATCATTCCCGAGGGGCGCGATGAGGCACTGATCTTCGCAAGCGATCCGGTGGAGCATCCCGAAGCGGCGCGAACGATCGTCTGGCAAGTCCCCGCACCCGGCTACGTCGTCACCGACATGGCGCAATTGCCCGACGGGCGACTGCTGATGTTGCTGCGCGATCTGGAGCTTGCCTACCCGCCCTTCGTCAGCCTGCTGGCAATCGCCGATCCGCCGCCCAAAGGAGGTGCAGAGGCATGGAGCGGCAAGGTCGTCTTCGCGCTCGACGGCGTGGTCCCGCGCGAGAACTACGAAGGGCTGACGCTGCGCGAGGAAGAGGACGGCAAGGTGGCAGTATGGGTCATTGCCGACGACAACCAGTCGGTCCAGCAACGCACCCTATTGGTGAAGCTGCTCTTCGATCCCGCTGTCGAGAGATAGAAGAGTCAGGCCGCCCTCTCGGAGGCGTCGGCGCAGCTGACTGCCGCAAGAGCAAAAAACAGGCTCTCAGAGCCTGCAAGGGCGACCGCCCGCCGGCTGGTCAGGCCGCCCCCTCGGAGGCGTCGGCGCAGCCGACAGGCCGCGAGAGCTACATGGCGATCCGGTCTATAGAGAGCAGGACCAAACGAACTCATAGAGTTCGCAAGGGCGACCGCCCGCCGGCTGGTCAGGCCGCCCACTCGGAGGCATTGACGCAGTCAATTGCCGCGAGAGCAAACAAACGCAAAAAAGGCGTGACGGTCATCCCGCACGCCTCCCTTGCATGTTTCATCACCCGAAGGTGGATTAGGCAGCGATAGCCTTCTTCAGCTCGCGCTTCACCTTGAGCGCGTTGGCCGAGAGCTTCTCGTCGCTGGTCTTCAGCAGCCAGTTGTCGAGACCGCCATTGTGCTCAACCGAGCGCAGGCCGTGGGTCGACACGCGGAACTTGAAGCTGCGGTCGAGCTTTTCGCTCAGCAGCGTGACGTTCTGCAGATTGGGCAGGAAGACGCGCTTGGTCTTGTTGTTGGCGTGGCTCACGTTGTGGCCTACCTGGCGGCCCTTGCCGGTCAGTTCGCAAATGCGCGACATGATATCTCTCGTCTGTTCACAGTTGAGGGAGGGCCAATCGATTCGGCCTCCGAATTGCTCGGGTTATCCCGGAAAGCGCGGCGCATAACCACGAGGCTGGATAACGTCAACCTTGAACATTGTGGCAATTTCCTGTCATACGATCTTTGCGTGGCTCGATGAGCCCGTGAAAAGCTATGCTTTTCTACCACTTGGAGGAACCGTCCGTATGAAAAAGTTTGTCTTCGCGACCGCAATGGCCGCAGCTACTCTTGGTCTCGCAGCTTGCGACGTTGACCAGACCGAAGAAGCTGAACTGCCTGAAGTTGAAGGCGGCAACATGCCTGAATTTGACGTGGAAACCGCAGACGTTGACGTCGGCACCGAAGAAGTGACCGTTGACGTCCCGACCGTCGATGTCGATATGCCCGACGATGCAGAAGGCGAACCGGTCACCGGCAGCGAGTAATCGCGACAAAGGGTCATGACAGGGGCGCGACTGCCCCTGCCTGATCCCATGCGCCGAGCCTTGGAGCTGGCGCAAGAAGCCGCGCTGATGGGCGAAGTGCCCGTCGGCGCGGTTGTCGTTTGTGCGGGGCAAATTGTGGGCGAGGGCTACAACCTCACCCGCACGGGCAAGGACCCGACCGCCCACGCCGAAGTGGTTGCGATTCGCAAGGCTGCCACAGCGCTCGACGACGAGCGCCTCACGCAATGCGATCTCTACGTGACGCTGGAGCCATGCGCGATGTGTGCCGGCGCAATCAGCCACGCACGAATCGGGCGGCTCTATTACGCCGCAAGCGACCCCAAGGGCGGCGCGGTCGAGAACGGCGCGCGCGTGTTCGAGCAGGAGCAATGCCTCCACGCGCCCGAGGTCTATTCGGGCATGGGCGCGGACGAGGCGGCTGAGCTGTTGCGCGGGTTCTTCAGGGAGCGGCGGTAGCCGCGCCTCTCACTCCGATTCGAGCCAAGCCAGCGCCAGATCCATTTCGTCCGCTTCGAAGCCCCTGATCTCGGATTTCACGAAATGGCTGGTGAATTCGGCATAGACGCGCACCCATTTGGGACCGCCGACAATGGCGTAGCGTTTGAGCTTGTTGGCGACTTCAAGCTTGCCTGCCAGCACATCGCGGCTCAGCAGGCGATCAAGGTCGAAGCCGTGCCAATTGCGGATGACGAGCAGCAGGCGGGTGCAGGCGGGGTCCTCCATGCGTTTACGCACCGCTGCGACGCCTCTTTCGGATTCCTCGCGGTCGAGCCTGCCGGACAATTCGTAAGCGGCAATGCCCGGCTTGCCGAGGTCGAGTTCGTGAAACGCGCCCTTGTGCGGCGCGTCCGAGCTTCCCAGAACCCATGCGCGCGCCGCATCGGCCTCGTCATCGTCGTAAACCTCGTAGCTGACACCGGGCAAAAGCGCGCTTTCCAGCCGTGCACCCGTGCGCACCCAGTCATCGTCGGAGATGATCGCGATACGGTCGAGACCGTAAATCCATTTGAGCAGCGCGGGGACATGCGCCAGCTCCACTGCAACCGCAGAGAGAGTAAAATCGCTGGTCGCGGTGACGTCGATCAGCACATGGCCGCCGCCGCCCGCTGCGTTGCGCTGTTTGGCGAATTCGACCAGCTTCTCCGCGTCCGCCTGACGAAATTCGGCCATGACTACAATGCGATGCGCATTGTCCGAGAGTTTTTCGATGTCGATCATGCCACAGTATCTAGCCCTCGATGCCGACGGTGGCATTGATCGCGATCAAATTTGCGCGCCTCACAAACCCCGCCAGATCTTAGCCGCGACTGTGTCACGCGCGCCATAGCGGCGGCTGTCGCAGCGGGTGGGGCGGAAGCGGCGACCGTAGCACAAGCGGATTTCTTCGAGCCAACCGCGCGCATTGAGCTTCACCCCGATGTGCTCGGGCTCCCAGCCCGGATTGGCGCTGGCAAACGCCTCGCGGATACGGCCTGCGGTGAGGTCGTCCTCACGGCTGATGCGGTCGTAATCGGGGATGCGCAGGCTGTCCCACAGGATCTCGGTGACGCGCAGATAGGTCTCGGGTTTGCGCACCATGCAGCTGCCGTGCTTGGCCCATTGGCGCGCGATCAGGCGCGCAGAGGGCGACATGCACATCGCCCCGCGCACCTGTGCAGGCGTGAGTCGGTTGGAAGTCCGACACCATTGCGGCCAGCTGCCATTGGCGCTTTGCGGCCATAGCCCGTGCACGACCAGCCCGAAGTGCCCGCTCTCGCCCGAACATTGCACGCGGTCGCGGCGGCTTTCCTGACGGGTGCGGCAATAGGCAGGCGACCAGCTCAGCGCGAGCGTGTAGCCGGTGACGGGAAGCTCGCGGGGCGGGCCGTCGGGGGTGATTTGCGGAACGCTGGAGACCTGCGGAGCGCGGCACTGGTAGGCCTGCGCATGGGCAGCGACAGGCAAACCCAGCGCCACAAGCGCGCACAGGAGGCTAGCCAAATGTTTCAGGGTTCACCTCCTCTTTCGCGAACCAGGCATCGGCATCGCGGGTGTAGAGCAGCGCCACGGCGGCAAGCGCAATCGCCTGTCCCACCATCAGGCCGGGCAGCGCGTAGAACAACAGCAGGTCGCCAAGCAGAAGCAGCGCCTTGATCGCGGCCATGACGGTGATGAAACCGCGCGCAAAGCGGCTTGCGGCCACCCACACCAGCACAATCGGGATCAGTTCGATCGTGAACCACGCCGAGCTTGCAATGATCGCGCCGTCGCGGTTCTGCATGAAGCCGAGGCCGAGCGTGCGCAGGAATTCCTGCTGTCCCTGAAGGTCAAGCAGCGCGGCGGCGAGATTGAGTGTGGCGATGGTGAGCAGGGTCAGCGCGAACAGGTTGATAGGCCACGGCCTTGCCCCCCTGCGCGGAGTCATAGCGGCTTGAAGTCCAGCCCGACGTCGGCTGCGGGCGCGCTTTGGGTCAGGCGCCCGACCGAGCAGTAATCGACCCCGCTCGCCGCCTTGGCCGCGATGGTCTCGAGATTGATGCCGCCCGATGCCTCGGTCGCGGTGCGGCCTGCGACGATGGCGACCGCCTCGCGCAGCATATCAGGCTCCATATTGTCGAGCAGCAGATGGTGCGCGCCGGCTTCGATCGCGGGTTCGATCTGGTCGAGCCGGTCGACTTCGCAGATGATCGGCTTGATCTTCGCCTCGCGCGCACGGCGCACGGCTTCGCCGACGCTGCCTGCAACCGCGACGTGGTTGTCCTTGATCATGGCCGCGTCCCAGAGCCCCATGCGGTGGTTTTGCCCGCCGCCCTGCACCACGGCGTATTTCTCGAGCGCGCGCAGGCCGGGGATCGTCTTGCGGGTGTCGAGCAGGGTGCAGGTCTGCGATCCCATCGCATCGACATAGGCGCGCGTCATGGTGGCGATGCCCGAAAGGTGCTGGACGATGTTCAATGCGCTGCGTTCGGCGGTGAGCAGCGCGCGGGCGTTGCCTTCGAGCCGCATGAGATCGGTCCCTGCCGCCACCTTGTCACCGTCCTGCACCAGCATCTCGATCCGGCAATCGGGGTCGAGATGGCGGAAGAAGGCTTCGGCCAGCGGCAGTCCGGCGACGGTGATCGCGTCGCGGCTGTCCATTACGCCTGCAAAACGGGCGTTTTCAGGGATGACGCTTTCGCTGGTGACATCCTTGCCGCCGCCCGGAAGCCCTTCGCCAAGGTCTTCGGCGAGCGTTTCGCGGATGAAGCGGTCAAGATCGAAGCCGGGTAGGGAGAAGGTCATGCGCTACCCATAAACGGACCCAGCGGGTCCGCAAGTCCGACAGGACGCCCGCAGCGGGCGCAGCTATGCTGCGCGTCTAGCGAGGGGGAGCGCGCGGATGCGCGCTCCCCGCTCAAAATCAATGGACAAACCTTGCCACCACGTCGCGATAGGAGCGCGAAACCTTCACTTCGGCGCCGCTGTCGAGCACCAGGAAGCATTCGCCATTGGTGTGCGGCTTCACCTGCCGGACCTGATCGAGATTGACGATCGTCGAACGGTGCACGCGCTGGAACTTGCGCGGGTCGAGGCGGCGTTCGAGGTCCTTCATCGTTTCGCGCAGGATCAGCGAATTGTCGCCGGTGTAGATGCACATGTAATCGCCAGCGGCCTCGATATGCTCGATCGAATCGACCTCGACGCGGAAGATCTGGCCGCGATCCTTGACGTTGATGAGCTTTTCGAAGCGTTCGGCGCTTTCGGCGCCTTCCCCGCCAAAATCGGCGGCACGGTCGGGGGCGACCTCGGCCAGCACGTCGAGCAGTTGTTCGGCATCCTCGGCCGATTTCTTCTCGGCAAGGCGCTGGCGCACGCGTTCGATCGTGTCGGCCAGCTTGTCGGCATCGACCGGCTTCATCAGATAGTTGACCGCATTGGCCTCGAACGCGCGGATCGCGTGTTCCTCGAATGCGGTGACAAAGACGAACAGCGGGGGCTCGATTTCCATCACGCCCTTGACCACTGAAAAGCCGTCAAAGCCGGGCATCTGGATGTCGAGGAAGACCAGATCGGGCTTTTCGGTCTTGATCTTGCGGATCGCCTCGCGCCCGTTCGAGCAGGTGTCGATCACTTCGACGTCCTCAAAGGGTTCGAGCCGGACTTGCAGGCCCTGAATGGCGAGTTTCTCGTCATCGACGAGGATGGTGCGAATAGTCATCACGTATTTCCAATAGCGCGTTGGGGGTTTCGGGGGGTGTTGAGTTCGATCACATTGTCCGACGCTGTTTCGGGGGTGTCGGGCTTTGCGATCCGGGATTTGCGGGCGGCGGGCGCACGGGCGTTCGCGGGGTCTTCCTTGGGCTCATATGGGATTTCGATCAGCACGGTGAACCCCCCGCCCGGTTGCGAGCGGGTTTCGAACAGGTGGTCTGGGCCATAGCCCTGCATCAGCCGGTTGCGGATATTGGCAAGGCCGACGCCGGTCGACACCGGACGGCCTGCGCCTTCGGGCATATGGTCGAGCATCGACATCTGCATCGGTCCATCGATGCCCGGTCCGGTATCCTCGACCGCGATCCGCAGTCGCTGGCCGACCACGCGGGCAGAGAGCGAGATGCACGCGCCCTCTTCCTGCGGGCTGACCGCATATTTGATCGCGTTTTCGACCAGCGGTTGCAGCAACATGGCAGGCAAGGTCGCCACCATCGCCTCGTCCTCGATTTCGAACTGGGTGCGCAGCCGTTCCTCGAAGCGCATGCGTTCGATGTCGAGATAGAGGTTCAAGGTCTCGATTTCCTGCGCGAGCGTCACCTGACTGCCCGGCTCGGTGATCAGCGTGTGCCGCAGAAAGCCCGAGAGCCGCGTCAGCATCGCATTGGCCGGTTCGGTCTGCTTCAAAAGCACCAGCGTGCTGATCGAATTGAGCGTGTTGAACAGGAAATGCGGGTTGAGCTGGTAACGCAGCATCGCAAGCTGCGCGGCGGTGGTCTGCGCTTCGAGCCGTTCGAGCCGGTCGCCCTGTTGTTCCACCGTCAGGAAGAAATTGATCGCGTAATACAGCGCGCTCCACCCGCCGAGCAGCGTCAGCGGAATGAAGGACAGGCCGATGAAACGCTGCGCGAAAGACGTCTCGCGCGAAGCCCCCTGATACAATGCCTGCACCCACGCCTCGACCGAGGCATGGAGAAGCACTGCCAGCATCAGCACGATGGCGGTGCCGCCCCAGGTCACCAGCGCGCTGCGGGTGATCAGATCGCGATAGATCACCGAAAGCACGAGGCTGATCGAAAAGCCGGTCACAGTGGTGACGAGGATAAGCAGCAGTTGGTTCGCAGGCAGTCCGTTCGCCAGCGTGTTGAGCGCGCGCAGCAGGAATGCACCACCCCAGCCCGCCAGCTGGAGGATCCAGAAGGCGCGGTTTTTGCTCGCGAAAAACGGCGCTGGCTGGAGGCGCATCATCGACATTGCTTTGTCATGTAGCCGATTTTTCGCGTTCTGGCATGGTCTATCGGGTGTTCGCAGGCCGATGGGCGCAGGCGAGCAACCGCTGGTCGCAGCAATTGCGGGGCGGCGTTAGTCGTCAAGGCTCTGCTGCGGGTCGATCTCGCGGCGGAAATGGGTCCGCCAATCGGCGCTCCCGTGGGCCTCGGTCAGCGCACGGATTTGCGGCACTTCGCCTGCGACGGCTTCCGCCCTGTCGCGCCATTTCTGGTGGGTGCCGGGGATGAACAGCACCGATCCGCTGGTCGGCTTGTAGGTTTCGAGAAATTCCTCGGCAGCGACGGGATCATAGCCCGCATTGGCAAGCAGCCACGGCATCAAGCGGTCGGCCTCGCGCTCGGTCCGGCGGGTGTTGCTGCGGCTTCGGCCATGGCGGTCGAGCCAAGCCTTGTGACCGAGCAGATTGTGCGCCAGCTCGTGCGCGACGACGCCTGCGAAAACCTGTTCCTCATAGGCAAAGCCGGGAAACTTGATCCCGATCACCACGCGGTCGCCCGTCGCCACGGCATCGTCGCCGCGTCCCGCCAGTTCGAAACGGGTGGCGCACACTGTTACCGGAGCAACCTCCACCGTCTCGCCGCCGGCAAAGCCGACCGTGACCGAGCCTTCGCTCTCAAGCAGTTCATCGACATGGTCGTGCGCAAGCTTGAGGCGTTGCCAGTTGAGACGCGGGCTGGCGGGCCATTCATTGGGATCGAAGCTGCCGAGCCTGATCACCTCGCGGTTTGCAGCAAACGCTCCGGTTGCGGCGGCAGGCGATCCGCGCGCGGCGGTCTGCACCGCGAAATCGCGCTTCAGGCCCAATGCGCGGCGGGCGACTTCGGGAGAGCCGTAGCTTGCCATGTCCTGCAATTGCAGGCCGATAGATGGGATCGCATTGTCGCAGTAATCGGCATTGCCGCGCGCCAATTGCCAGCCCACATCCTGCAGGCGCTGGTCGAAAAACTGGAAGGTTTCGATTGCCGTGCGTTCGGCAGGAAGGTCGATGCGGTTCCAGTTCACATCGGCCTGCGCCGCTCCCGGCGCCAGCGCGAGCGTCGCCGTCAGGGCAAGCGCCGTGAGAACGCGGCGGCGGTGCATCAGCTGTCCGATTCGTCCAGCGCTTCCTTCAGCCGGTCATATCCGACCATGCCGCCGAAGGCGTTCTTGCCCGCGACGAAGGAGGGCGTGCCTGAAAAGCCAAGCTCGCGCGCCATGGTGACATTGCGCACCAGTTCGACCGACACCGCCTCGCTCGCGGCGTCGGCGCTCGCTCGCTCCATATCGAGCCCGATCTGCCGACCGACCGTCTCGATCCCTGCAGGCGAGGTATCACCGACGGCGAACATGACATTGTGGAACTCCTCGTATTTGCCCTGAAGTCCGGCGGCGAGCGCCATGCGCGCGGCGTCTTCGCTGCCTTCGAAGATCGGCCATTCACGCATGACGACCTTCAGTTCGGGGTCTGCGTCGATCAACCGCTGCACATCGGCAAGGCTCGCCTCGCAATAGGGGCAATTGTAGTCGCTGAACTCGACCATCACCTTGGACCCTTCCGGATTGCCCAGAATGACGCCGGGGAAGGGTTCGTAAAGCGCGTCGCCTGCTTCGGCGAGCCGCTCGGCGGCCTGCTTTTCCTGCAGTGCGGTGTACATGTCTTCAAGGATTTCGGGGTTTTCGAGCAGATAAGCGCGGGTGCTGTTTCCGCCCAGCCCGCTCATCGACCAGATCGCTGCGCCGAGAAAACCGAAAACAAGCGCCAGCAGCGCGGTGAACAGCGAATTTTTCAAATTGGGCTCCATCGGGGCTGGCTTAGCGGCTGTCGCGGATGCGTTCCAGTTCGGCGCGCGCTTGCAATGCCACGTCCTGTGCGCGGATCCAGTCGGGTGAGCCGACCGGCAGCCCCGCTTCGGCGGCCTGCGCATTGCGCAAAGCTTCGGGGAAGCGGTTGCTCATCACCTGCTGTTCGGCGCTGGCGAGGCGTGCTCGCGGAATGTCGCCGCGCGCGGCATAGACCACGCCCAGCTGATACCAGGCGAAGGGGTTGAGACGGTCCTTTGCCACTGCGGCGCGCAGCACCTGTTCGGCTTCGGCATAATTCGCCTCGTCCTCGGTAGCGATCAGCGCGTGGCCGAACATTCCAGCGATCAGCGGCTGGCCGAGCGTAATGTCGGTGGCGCGGCGCAAGGGGGCCAGCGCTTCTTCGACATGGCCCGATTCAAGAAGGATCTGCCCTTTAAGCTCGAGGAAATAGGGGTTGTCGGGATCGCCTGCGAGCAGGCTGTTCGCCTCGTTCAGTGCCTTCTGAACCTGTGCATCCTTATGGTAGGCATAGGCGCGGGCATAGCGCGCAGGCACGCTCTGATCGCTTTCGGGATATTGCTGGAAGGTGCGCTGCGGTTCGGCGAGATAGCCGTAGAGCTTTGCCTGCACAGCGCGGAAACGGGCCTGCAACGCGGCATCGTCGGGCGCGTTCCAATAGCGGTCTTCTTCGAGCAAGCCGCGCAGCGTCGCGATACGATCACCTGCCAGCGGGTGGGTGCGGCCATAGGCGGCGGCATCCGATTGAGAATAGCCGCGGCGGATTTCCATGTCGCGCAGCCGGTCGAAAAAGCTCAGCATGCCGCGGCCCGAAATGCCCGCGCCGTGGAGATAGCGCGCG
>PALE01000012.1 GCA_002706445.1 Erythrobacteraceae bacterium | reverse complement strand
GACCGCATTCCGCTCTGAAGATGGTATCGGCCTTGTTGCCGCAGTGGTGCTGCATGCGCTGTTGCTGGCGGCGCTGGCGATTTCGGTATTCTTCGCGCCCGATCCCTTCGTTCCGCCCCAGCGGGTCGCGGTGAGCCTTGCGACCGAAGTCAGCCTTGAATCGACCGCGCCCGACCCCGTGCCCGAAAGCCGCGCCGCGATTGCGCCGACGCTGTCGGAGCTGCCCGCACCCGAAGCCGCCGACGAACCGAACACCGAGACCCCGCGTACGCAGACCGCACCGCCGCCGCCGCCTTCGCGAGCCGCCACGCGCCCGACTCCGCGCACGCCTGCGCCGCAGACTGACCGCATCCGCCCTGATCGTCAGGCGGAAAGGCCCGTGCGCAGCAATACGCCCGCAGGCGGAAGCCGCATCGGTGATGACTTCCTTCCCGGTCAGGGCTCATCGACGCAGACCGACGAGACCCGCGCGCCTGCCGCCACCTTCGGCCGTGCCGAACGCGCCGCGCTTGCCTCCGCGATCACCCGCCAGCTGCGCCCGCACTGGAACGCGCCCACCGGCGTCGATGCCGAAAAGCTGGTCTCGATCGTTTCGTGGCGGCTCAATCAGGACGGGAGCCTCAACGGCCGCCCGACCTGCCGCAACGAGGCGAGCAGCATCACCGACAGCAACCGCCCGCAGGCCGCGCTCCATTGCGAACGCGCAATTCGCGCAGTCCAGCTTGCCGCCCCTTTCAACCTACCCGAGCAGTTCTATAGCCGCTGGGACGATCTCGAATGGCAATTCGACAGAAGGCTTTGACACACATGAAACCCACGCTGTTCCTCCTTCCCCTGTTCGCCGGACTGATGGCGACCAGCGCGCTCGCCCAGTCGCAGGATCTTGGCGAACCGCTCGGCGACGGCGCACAGGTCGATACTGTTTCGATCGAGGGCGACGATGACGACGGCCCGTTGCGCGGCACCGTTACCGACGAAAGCGACTGGGAGAACCTTGGCATCGCGATCCCCGCTTTTGCGACCGACCGCAACGCGCCGACGCCCGCCAATGACAGCGGGACCGAGGCGCTGGGGCGCGAGATTGCTCGGGTGATCAGCGGCAACTTGCGCAACAACGGCCTGTTCAAGCCGAGCGGCCCCGACGGCCTGCCTTCGCCCACTTTCGCGCAGATCACTGCACCCAGCTGGGGCAGCTGGTCGGGGCGCGGGGCTGAAATGCTGGTCCACGGCTATGTCCGCGCGCGGCCCGACAACCGGCTGGTGGTCGGCTGCTACCTCTATGACGTCGCTTTGCAGGACGAGTTGATCCGCGAGGGCTGGGTGGTCCAGCCTGCCGACTGGCGGCGTGCAGCGCACAAATGTTCGGACCTCATCTATGCGCGGCTGACCGGCGAAGACCCGTTCTTCGACAGCCGCATCGCCTATATTGCCGAAACCGGGCCCAAGGATAACCGCGTCAAGCGGCTGGCGGTGATGGACAGCGACGGGGCGAACCACCGCTTCCTGACGCTGGGCAGCGCCACCGCGCTCACCCCGCGCTATTCGCCCGATTATTCCAAGATCCTCTACCTGTCCTATGTCGACGGCAATCCGCGCATCTATGTCTATGACATCGGCAGCGGGCAGCAGACGCTGGTGACGGAGAACCGCAACCCGACGCTCGCGCCGCGCTGGTCGCCGGACGGGCGCTATATCCTCTATTCGATGGCGGTTGCGGGCAATACCGACATCTATCGCGTGCCGGTAAGCGGCGGGACAAGCGTTCGTCTTACCGATACGCCGGGCATCGACATTGGCGGCAGCTATTCGCCCGACGGATCGAAGATCGTGTTCGAAAGCGATCGTTCGGGCACGCAGCAATGCTATGTCATGGATGCCGACGGCTCGAACCAGCGCCGCATCACTTTCTTCGGCGGACGCTGCGCGACGCCTGAATGGAGCCCGCGCGGCGACCAGATCGCTTTCACGCGGATTGCAGGTGACTTCAACGTCGCGGTCATGACGCCATCGGGCGGCGGTCTTCGCGTGCTCACCAACGGCTGGCAGGACGAAGCGCCGACTTGGGCGCCCAATGGCCGTATCATCCAGTTTTTCCGGACCACCCGCGATTCGGGCCGGTCTGCACTGTGGCAAGTCGACCTGACCGGTCGCAACGAGAGGAGACTGCCGACGCCGGTGGACGCGTCGGATCCGGCATGGGGCCCCATCCGGCCCTGATTTTCTGCTATTGTTTCAACCCTGCCGGCGCGAATCCTGGCCCGGCGCAATTATGGAGAGCAAAGATATGACTTTCTCCTTTCCCAAGGCGGCAACCGTCGCACTGATGACTTCGACGCTCGCGCTCGGCGCATGTTCGAAGAAAGCTCCCGAAGAACTGCCGCCCGTGCAGCAGACCGCGACGCCGACTCCGACCCCGACGCCCACCGGCCCGGTCGGCGCGAGCGTGGGCACGCAGGCGCATTTCGAACAGGCTGTCGGTTCCTCGACCACGATCTATTTCGACACCGACCGCTTCAACATCGACAGCACCGATGCGGCGGCGCTGCAGGCGCAGGCGCAGTATTTCGCCCGCTTCCCACAGCTGAACTTCACCGTGGAAGGCCATGCCGACGAACGCGGCACGCGCGAATACAACCTCGCTCTGGGTGAACGGCGTGCCAATGCGGCGAAGAACTATCTCGTCAGCCTCGGCGTGTCGGCCAACCGCATCCGCGTCGTCAGCTACGGCAAGGAACGCCCTGTCGCGCTGGCTTCGAACGAAAGCGCATGGGCGCAGAACCGCCGCGCAGCGAGCGTCATCATCACCGGAATGTAATTCTTCCGAGCATGCCAATCGCGCCCGTTCCTCCGTGTGAGGGGCGGGCGCTTTGGTTTCTGGCTTGGCTTGTTTTGTGTCGGGCTTACTTGCCGAGCGCGGGCGGTGCAGCGACCTGCACCACGAGATCGCTTTGGCCTGCCTGCATATCCGCATAGGCCCCTGCACGCGCAAACAGCGCGAGCGTCACCAGCGCAAAGGCTGAAAACAGGCTGGATATGGTCAGTTGGCGGCTCATAGCTCTCAGTTAGCGACTATATGTGAATGATCTGTTGCATTGCAACATTTCGGAATGAAACTCTTTTGCACGCCCTTTCCATTGAGGGCCAGTGTCCCTAGATTAAGCGTGTGACCTTCCCGACCAACGACATGAGCCTTTACAGGCAGGCCTCTGGGCAGACCGATGCCTAAGGCGCGCCGCTCCAATGACTGGGGTTTCCCGCGCTGGCGCGGCTACGGCTCCTCGCGCGAGGCGACCAATGTGCGCATTTGCGACCGCCACGGCTGCGACGAGCCGGGCGATTGCCCTGCGCCCAAGGCGCCCAACAGCCCCGACCGGTGGTATTTCTGTCAAAAGCACGCGGCAGAATACAACAAGGAGTGGGACTATTTCGAAGGGCTGGACAAGGCCGAGAAGGAAGAGCGCGCTCGCGCCGAACGCGCCGAGAGCGCCGGCTATGCCGAAAGCGCGCATTACGGCTGGACGGGATCGGGCGACGGCTCGCGCTCGGCGGGCGAAATGCGCGCGCTCGAACTGCTCGAGCTTGAGGCCGACGCCGATTTTGCCGCGATCAAGAAAGCCTACCGCGCCAAGGCCAAGGAAGTTCACCCCGATGTAAAACCCGGCGATGCCGAGGCCGCTCAGGAATTCCAGAAGCTGCAGGTCGCCTATGAAGTACTGCGCGCTGCCGAAGAGCGGCGCGAATGGAAGGGATAGAGATTTTGCGAATATTGGCTTTTTCCGCGAGCAATTCCTCGGTTTCGATCAACCGCGAACTGGTTGAATATGCCGCGTCGCTGGCTGACGGGCACCCAATCGAGACGCTCGACATCCATGACTACGAAATGCCGATCTACCGCCATGACCGCGAAGAGGCGGACGGCATCCCGCAAAAGGCGCATGATTTCCTCGCCCGTATCGGCGCGGTCGACGCGCTGATCGTCTCGTTTGCCGAGCATAACGGCAACTTCACCGCCGCCTGGAAGAACCTCTTCGACTGGTGCAGCCGTGTGCGTCCGGACGTGTGGCAGGACAAGCCGATGCTGCTGCTTGCAACTTCCCCCGGCCAGCGTGGGGGCCGCAACGTGCTCGACCTCGCAACCGCCGCCGTGCCGCGGTTTTCGGGGCAGGTGATCGGCCGGATGACTGTGCCCAGCTTCAACGACGCCTTCGACAAGGAGGCGGGAAAGCTGACCGACTCCGATCTCGACGAAGAACTGCGCGGACTGGTCGCAAAGCTGACGGATTAATCGGCTTTCGGTCCGGCAAAGCTCTTGCCGCGCCCGTCGATCTCAGGGTGGGGATTGTCGTTCCACCACGCCACGTCGGTCCACGGCCTCAGATCGATCTCGTGCGTCCAGCAATTGCGCGGCTGCTGCGCGAGATGCCAGTAGGTGTCGGCGAGGCTTGCTGGGTCGATCACACCATCCTCGCCCTTTGAAGCCTTGTAGGCATCGAACTTGTCGCCCAGCAGCTTGCCCAACGTATCGGGCGCATCGACCGCGCCATCGACCACCACATGCGCGACATGCACCCCCTGCGGTCCGAATTCGGCGTTGAGCGTCTGGCACAGCATCCGCCGCCCGCCCATGGCCGCTGCGTGGCTGTGCTGCCCCGCATTGCCGCGCACCGCGGCGGTCGAGGAGGTAACGAGCAGCTTCCCGCCGCCTCGCTCGACCATCGCCGGAAGCATGGCGTGGGCGAGGCGGAACAATCCGTAGCAGCCCAGCCGCCAGCCCAGCTCGAATGTGCGGTGCGGCGTGTCGTGCAGCTTGCGGTTCCCGATCTGCGCGCCGAGATTGTAGAGCGCGGTGTCGATCGGGCCGATGTCGGCCTCGACCTTCGCAACCATTTCCTCGATCGAGCCGTCCGCGCTAGCGTCGACCAGCATACCGCTGGCGCTGCCGCCGCCCGCCTCGATCGCGCCGACCAGTCGTGCGAGGCCTTCCTCGTCCGAACGCCGCGCGAGTACCGCATGATAGCCCTCACGCGCAAACCGCGCAGCGACATGGCCGCCGATCCCCGCGCCTGCACCGAGGACGAGGATGACGGGTTTACGGGTAGTAGACATAACTCTCTCCTGATGGCTCAGGAGAGGGTTAGTCTGTTTTTCAGACGTATTCCAGTGCCTGTTCGAAGTCCGCGATCAGATCGTCGGCATCTTCGATCCCCACGCTGATGCGCACGAGGCTGTCGGTGATGCCGAGCGCATCCTTGCGCGCCTGCGGGACCGAAAGGTGCGTCATCGAGGCAGGGTGGCTTGCCAGCGTTTCGGTGCCGCCGAGGCTGACAGCGAGCTTGGCAATCGTCAGATTGTCGAGGAAACGGAAACACGCCGCCTCGCCGCCCTTGATGAAGACGCTGAAGGTCGATCCGGCGCCAAGGCAATGGCGGTCATAGATGTCCTGCTGGCGTGCGTCCTCGATCATGCCGAGATAGCCGAGGCCCTCGACTTTGGGGTGCTGTTTGAGGAAAGCGCAGACCTTCGCCGCGTTCTCGCCTGCACGCTGCATACGCAGCTCGACCGTTTCGAGGCTGCGCAGGAGCATCCATGCGGTGTTCGGATCGACGATGCCGCCCATGGTGTTACGCAGCGCGCGCACCGGATCCATCCACGCTTTCGCACCCGCAATCGATCCTGCAACAAGGTCCGAGTGTCCGCCGACATATTTGGTCAGCGAATAGGCGACGATGTCCGCACCGTGATCGAGCGGGCGCTGCCACAGCGGGCCGAGGAAGGTGTTGTCGATCGCGATGGGGCATCCTTGCGCGCTACCGCCTTCGGCTGCTTGAGCGCCGAGGCCGGCATTGTCACGCGCGTCGCGCACGGCCTCGATATCGACCAGCGCATTGGTCGGGTTGCCGGGGCTTTCGAGGTAGATCATCGCGACCTTGCCGCCGTTCGCAGTGGCCTGCGCCTTGGCCTTTTCGAGCACTGCCGCGAGGTCGACTGCGGTCGCACCGGCAGGAAAATCGACATAGGTCACGCCGAATTTCGACAGCACCTTGGACACGAAACCTTCGGTTGCTGCGTAAAGCGGGCCGGAGTGCACGATCACGTCGCCGTGGTTCACATAGGCCATCATCAGCACGCAGATCGCGGTCATGCCGCTGGAGAATGTCAGCGCATCCTCCGCGCCGTCCCAGATCGCGAGCCGGTCTTCGAGGATTTCCTGATTGGGACCGTTGAAGCGGCTATAGACAAGCCCTTCCGCGCCGCCGGGGCGCTGGCCGGTGATGCCTTCGAAGTGGCGCTTGCCGTCGGCGGCGCTGGGGAAGGCGAAGGTCGAGGTAAGGAAGATCGGCGCCTTCAGCGAGCCTTCGGACAATTCGGGATCATAGCCATGACCCATCATCAGCGTCGCGGGTTTCAAGGGGCGACCGGCAATTTCGGTGCGCTCGGGCTTGGGCTTGCGGCGGGGGGTGGGGGTATCGGTGGCGTCGACAGGGATGTCCGTCATTGCGGATGCCTTCCTTGTGTTGCGCTCCCAGGAAGGCAGGAGCCGATTGGAGGGCAGCTGGGGCACCCGCTTCTAACCTCCGCAGAAGCGCCTCTCCCTCACCGCCATGCAATAGGCAGCGATTACCGAGGGATGGTTTCTCTTGCAACCGGTTAGGGGTGCAAAGCGGCGGCTCACTAGGGGATTAACCTGATTTTAGGCATAAGATTTTACCAAGCTTCTCATGGCCCATGCCGCACATCTTGAAGCCGCCTCTACAGCGCACAACGCGGACGCTTCGCTGTTCGCCGGAATCCTTAAGCGGATGATCTGGCTGGCAGCGATCTCTTTTGCCGCTGCGCTCAGCCTCGGACCGCTGTTTGCGCCCGCTTCGGCATTGGGTTCGCAAGGCGATCAGGAGATCCGCGTCACCCTCGATGAGCCCATGCCGCAAGTTGCAGCCGAAACCGACGAGCGCGCAAACGCCGTCCGGTGTCGTTCTGCGGTGGACGGCCGGCAGGAAGAACTGCTGGCGCTGGCCGCGGCGCGTCTGGGCGGCTCGACGCAGGACGAACCCTTCGAATATGTCTCCACGCGGTTCTGGAATGAGGCTTCGGGAACAGCCGAGGTGACGGTCGAATTCTGGTACGGCCCGCATAGCGCAGCCCGCAAACTCTATCTGGGTCGCGGCACGGTCGATATGGACAGCTGCGCGGTGAAATTGACTTCGCTCGTCTAAACGAGCGCGGCGATCCCCCAGATCATCCCGACCATCAGGAATATTCCGCAGAGATCGAGCACCAGTCCTGCGCGCATGAGGCGCGGGATGGTGAGGCGTCCGGTGGACCATGCAATCGCATTGGGTCCGGTTCCGGCAGGCAGGACAAAGCCCCAGCTTGCCGCCATGGCCGCGGGCAGGGCGAGTAGCAGCGCATCCTCGCCCAGACCCAGCGCCGCCGCGAGGCTGGCGACGACAGGGATAATGGCCGATGAGGTTGCGACATTGCTCGCAAACTCGGTCACCAGCACCACCATCGCGACAATCGCCAGCGACATCACGATCAGCGGGAGCGTGTCGAGCGGCAGCAGCGCCTGACCGAGCCATTCGGCAAGGCCCGATGCCTGCATACCGGCGGCCAGCGCAAGGCCACCTCCGAACATCAGGATGACGCCCCATGGCGCGCGGTCGGCCTCGTGCCATTCGAGCAGCCTGCGCCCGCTTCCGTCGGGCAGCACGAACAGCGCCAGCGCCGCCAGCACCGCGATGGTGCCATCGGTCCAGCTTCCGGCGGGCAGATAGGGCGCAACCCACAGCCGCGTCATCCACGCAAGGAAGGCGAGCACGATGATCGGGACGAGCCGCTTTTCGGCGGACGACCATGCCGAATGATCGTCAATCGCGGAGCGAGCGGCAGACACGTCGAGGGGATGGGCGGCGACCTTTTGCACCCATGCGATGATCAGCGCGGCGAGCGGCACACCGATGATCACGATAGGCAGGCCGTAGAGCGTCCATGTCGCAAAGCCGATCTCGAGCCCGATCATATCGTTGAGCAATTGCACGCCGATGCCGTTCGTGGGCGAGCCAACCAGCGTGCCGAGCCCGCCGATACTAGCGGCAAAGGCGATACCCATGGGCAGCGCGCCCGATAGTCCATCGGGGCTGATCGCGCCCGCTTGCCTGCCCGTCTCTCCGCCCGCCAACACCGCAAGCGCCATCGGCATCATGATGAGCGTGGTCGAAGTGTTGGAGATCAGCATCGACAGCACCGCCGCGCTGACCATGAAGGCGAGCAGCAATCGAACCTGTCCCCCGTCGGTGCCGATAGCTCTCAGGATCGCAAGACTCAGCCTGCGATGCAGTCCGGTGCGCTCGATCGCAAGCGCGATGAAAGCGCCGCCCAGCAGCAGGAACAGGATCGGCGCGTAATAGGCGCTCGCCGTGTCGCGGGCATCCATCACCCCGCTCAAGGGGAGGACGAGGAAGGGGAGCAGCGCGGTTGCCGCCAGCGGGACCGCCTCGGTCATCCACCATGCGGCCATCCACACCACCAGTCCCGCGACCAGCCAGCCTTCGATACTCATGCCCGCAGGAGGTGCGGTCAGCGCGGCAAGCGCGAACACCGCAGGGCCAAGCAGCAGGCCGATTGCGCGGGCGGTCATGTCAGGAAAGGCCTCTCGTCTTTTTTGTTGGCGAGAGGCCTATCAGGGATTGCGCGGCTGCCGCAAGCGGGCGGGTTATTCGACCTCGATCACAGGTGCGTCGGCCGAATATTCGCCGCCACCATAGATCACCATGCCGGTGCGGATCCCGGCACGGCGCGCCCGATCAAGCTTCTCCGAGCGCTCGGCCATCAAGCGTTGGATCGCGGGGTTGGGCACTGTGCGGGTCGTTCCGCAAAAGAGCGGATCGACACTCTCCGGAGCCTTGCCTCCAACTAGGCCCCCGGGATGCGTGCAGGTGTTGAGGTAGCTGGGTTCGCGCTCTCCTCTCTGCAAATCGGCCAGATCGCTTTCGAGCGGTTTGTAGGCGATTGCAGGCGTCTCGCTCACCAGTTCGCGCACGTCTTCGCGGCCATATTGCGTCAAATGGCCGCGCAGTGCGTCGCTATCGCGGAAATAGAACCGCTCCGCCTCTTCGTAGATCGGGCTGAGCTGTAGCGTACCGCTCCAGCGTTCGACCCCGCGCAACGAGTTCACAAATTCCTCCGCCGAAAGCGCAAGCAGGGGATCGACATTTGCCCCGGTGAAAGCGAGCCGCTGGATCGACGGGCCGCCGATGACCCCCCGCCAGAAACCGTAGATCACCTTGGGGTCGCGCCAGTTGGGATAGACGATCCCTTCGCGGATATCGCGCGGGCTTAGCGCAACACCGTCAACCGTCACCAGCTTCGCATCGTCGAGTGCGGCGGCATTGCTGCCGAAGGTGCGGTCGGACGGCTCCAGCATCGGATATTCGCCCGCGAGCGCCTCGATCACCGCGACATTGTGGAGGTTGAGCCAATAGGCAAGCTGCTCGTTGCGCGGCAGTGAGGCGATATCGAGCTCGGTCCCGACCCGCTCGAGGTCTTGCCGATATTCGGTTAGCGCCATGCGAATTTCCGGCGTCAGAAAGGAGAAGGCGCCCCGGTTCCCTTCGAGCCGCAACCGCGATTCATGCCCGTAGATGCGGCGCGTGCCTGTATTCGGGTCCACGCGCGGCGCACCTTGGCGGATCGACGGCCCCATGGGCACCACGAGCCAGCCGAGCGCCTCGTCCCAATGAGCGTAATCGATATGATGTTCACGCCGACTTGCGGCGGGCACAAAGCGGGCGAGCGGTGTCGGCGACGTTGAGGAAGGGGCGGCAGGCGCCGACGATTGCACGCCTGCCGAAAATTCGACCGCGGCGCTTTCAGCGGCGAGCGGTGCGGCAAGCGAAGTCGAAACAATCGAAGCGGCGATGATGTTAAACTGCGACCCGAACCTCATAATCTGTCTCCCACATGACAAAACGTTTCACCTTTCAACATGTTACCGTAGATCGGCAGAACCGTGGATGAACACATGGTCGAGATCGGCGCGAACCGACCGGAACTTTTATTCGACCGCATTCTTGTTCGGCGGATCGCCCGGCAGATCGATATTCGAGAAGATCACGCGGCCGGTGGGCACGTCGTTCTGTTCGAGCACTTCAAGCTTGCGCTGGCGCTGGACGAGCAATTGCACGGCGCCCGGCGGCAGGCCGGGGCGGCTGGAGGCGAGGTAATTCGCGCCGCGCGAGCCGCCAGCCAGATCGGCAATGTCCTGCTCCTCAATCGAGGCGCGGATCTCGCTCGTCTCGCTCAGAATTCCGGTCACTTCCTCAAGCGCATATTCGGCCAGATGCGCGCGCAGATCGGTCTGGAAATCGGGGAAGTAAAAGGGGGCTGCCTCGTCATAAAGTTTCGAAACGTTGAGCCGGTCACCCGATTTCTGCGTACCGCGCAGCGAGTTGACGAAATCCTCCGCAGCAATGCCCAGCAGCGAGCCGACATTGGCACCGGTGAAGGCCTCACGCTCCAGCGCCGGACCGCCGATCTCGCCGCGCCAGAAGCCGTAGATCACCTTGGGATCGCGCCAGTTGGCGAACACGATCTGCTCGCGAATATCTCTCGGGCTCATCGCCACGCCGCGCACGGTGATGAATTTCGCCTCTTGCAGAGGCACGCCGTCCACTTCGATCTCGCGCGGCTGGCGCACGGGCCATTCGGCGGCGATCTTCTCCATCATCGCGACATTGTGGAGGTTGATCCAGTAGGCGAGCTGTTCGTCGCGCGGCAGGGTCGAGATGTCGAGCTTGTCACCCACGCTTTCCAGATCGCGGCGGTATTCGGCAAAGCTTTCGATGGTCTCGTTCTCGAAGGAGGAGAATGTCACCATCGACCCTTCGAGCCGGTAGCGCGAATTGTGCCCCTGACGCAGCCGCGTGCCCAGCGGTTCGGGCTGGGCATAGGGGCGCGAACGGCTCGACGGTCCCATCGAGATGACGATGTTCTTGAGCGCGTAATCCCAGATACCGTAGTCGATCCGGTGGCGGATCGGGGTGTCGGTGGGGGTGAAAATCGCAAAGGGGTTGGCGGCCTCGCCCGTCTGCGCGGCGGCCTCTGTATCTTGCGCGGCAGCTGTACTGGGCAGGGCCGCAAGCACGGCCAGACCGGCGAGGGCGTGGCGGATGGTAACAGGCATTGAATCTACTCCCGATTTCACCGCACCATACCAGAAAATCCTCGCCGTGCGATTGTATTGGTGCGGCAGGGTTACTGCGTGGGTCAGCTCGCAAAACCGCACGAAAAAGGCCGCCAAACCATCGGGTCGGGCGGCCTTCCTCTCTCTCCCGCAAAGGGAAACCGGATTACTCGACTTCGTCTTTGTCCTCGGGATCGCCGGGCAGGGCGATGTTCGAGAAGGTGACGGTGCCGGTGCGGCCTTCGCGGATGATCCGCTGGAACTTCTCTTCGCGCTGTTGCAGCAGGCGGGTCATGCTCTGCGGGATACGGAAACTGTATTGCGTCCCGTCGGCACTTGAAATGTTCTGGTAGGTCGGCTCGCGCACGCCGCCTGCAAGGTCGGCAATGTCGTGTTCGTTGACGCTGGCGCGCGTTTCGGTGGTCGAGGCGAGCAACGCCTGCGTTTCCTCATCGGCATATTGCGACAGGTGGGCGCGCAGGTCGGTTTCGAAATTGTCGAAATAGAACGGTGCGACCTCGGCGTAGAGTTCGCTCACGTCGAGCCGGTCGCCCGCCTTCTGCGTACCGCGCAGCGAGTTCACGAAGTCGCGCGCGCCGCGGTCGAGCAGGCGCACGACGTTATCGGCATTGAAGGCTTCGCGCTGGATCGACGGTCCGCCGATTTCGCCGCGCCAGAAGCCGTAAATGACCTTGGGATCGCGCCAGTGCGCAAACACGATCTTTTCGCGAATGTCGCGCGGGCTAAGGGCGATGCCTTCGACCGTGATGAAACGCGCATCGTCGAGCGGCACGCCGTCCACCTTGATCTCGCGCGGCTGGCGCACGGGCCAGGCGTTGGCGATCTGTTCGATCATCGCGACATTGTGGAGGTTGATCCAGTAGGCCAGCTGTTCGTTGCGCGACAGCGACTGAATATCGACGAGGTCGGCGGTGCCTTCGAGGTCCTTGCGATACTCGGTGAAGCTGGCACGAATGTCGGCATCAAGGAAGCTGAACATGATGCGCGAGCCTTCGAGGCGGTAGCGCGAGACATGGCCATACTGGCGGCGCGTGCCGAAGCTCTGCGGCGGGCTGCCGGCGGTTTCGCGCAAGGACGGCCCCATCGAGATGACGAGGTTCTTCATCGCCTCGTCCCAGATCGAATAGTCGATCCCGTGGTCGATCGGCGTGCCCGAAGGCGCGAAGGTAGCAAATTGCGGATCGGCAGCGGGGGCTGCGTCCTGCGCGCTGGCCGGAGCGGCGGTCATGGCGAGCGCGAGGGTGCTGGCAGCCAGAAGGGCAGCGGAAATGCGGGGCATGAATTTGTCCTTCCTGTTTTTGCGGCCCTGCTTTTCGGGCCTTGTTGTTTCGCCCCGGGGACAGGGCGCCGAATTCTTCGTTTCGTTGGAGTGGGACCGGCCCTTGCGGGGGCGCTCCGGGGATCAGGGAGCCAGAGGGCCGGTCCGCGCCTCTGACTATTCTATAGCTTACAAATCTATACGCGTGTTCCCGCCAATCGGTTGCGGTGTGTTATTCGTCGAATACACTTCTTTGTTGGTCGGCAAGCCATCCGGCTTGCCATATCCTCGCTCATGCGACCTGAAGGTCGGGTCGCTGCGGACGGGCGGTCGCCCTTGCGGTCCTCGCGGGCCGAGATTGCCGTGACGGATGACCTTTGCATGATCCCTTAGTCGGCGGGGCCTCCGAAAACTTACAAGGAAACTCCCGCCCAAACGAAAAAGGCGAAGCCGCAATGGCTCCGCCTTTTTTGTAATACGGTGATTGGCAGCGCTTACTTCGGCGCCAGCACCATCAGCATCTGTCGCCCTTCGAGGCGCGGGAAGGCTTCGACCTTGGCGGTTTCCGCGACATCTTCCTGCACCCGCTTGAGCAGCTCCATGCCGAGATGCTGGTGCGCCATTTCGCGCCCGCGGAAGCGCAGGGTGACTTTCACCTTGTCGCCATTGTCGATGAACTTGTTCACGTTGCGCATCTTCACGTCATAATCGTGCGTGTCGATGTTCGGACGCATCTTCACTTCCTTGATGTCCTGCGTCTTCTGCGTCTTGCGCGCCAGGTTGGCCTTCTTCTGCGCTTCGAAGCGATACTTGCCGACATCGAGGAATTTGCACACCGGCGGGTCAGCATTGGGGCTGACTTCAACCAGGTTCAGGCCCTTGTCCTGGGCCTGCTCAACTGCTTCGCGGGTGTACATGACACCGAGGTTCTCGCCTTCGTCATCAATGACGCGGACTTTGGGAACCTGGATAAACTGATCGTAGCGAGGGCCGCTTTTGGTTGGCGGGGCCATCGAACGCCGGGGTGGACGGGCTATGTGTGTTCTCCTGTGGTAGCCTTAGAGTCTTGAAGGCGGCGATATAGTGATTTTGGGGGCGAAACGCCAGATGAGTCTTATGCAGCCGCGCGATAGAGCGGAAATGTGACCAATTTGCCCTTCGCAGGCAGTACCGCGTCGATGCGGCTGGCGGGGCTGAGCGCCTTAAGAATTTCAGGAGATGCGGCATCCATCCCGCCGGTGTAGGCGCCGAATGCGGGCAGGATCATACGATCGCCGCCACTGTCCGAACGGCTTACCACGCCGCACGGACGGGCAATGTGCCGCTCGCGCACCCGAAGGCGCATCTTGGGATGATAATGTCCCGAAAGCTCGGCACGGGTTTCGCCCGGCTTGGCTTCATGCCGCAACACGATGCCGCCGATCTCCAGCTCCTCGGCCAGTTGCGCGCCGAAACTGCGCGCCATTTGCTCGTCGTGATTGCCGGTGATCCATACCCAGTCGAGCGCGCGTGTCAGCGCCTCGAGCATTCCCGAAGCATAGGGATCGAGGCGGCTCGCCCCCGCATCATCGTGGAAATTGTCGCCCAGCGTGATCACCCGCCGCGCGCCGGTTGCCTTCACCGCGTCTGCCACCCGCTCCAGTGTCTCACGGCTGTCATAGGGGGGCAGCATCTGCCCGCGCTGGGCATACCAGCTGCCTTTTTCCAGATGCAGGTCAGCCACCAGCAGCGCGCGCTCGCGCGGCCAGTAGAGCGCCTGGTTGCTGGTGAGCAACAGCTCCTCTCCGGCGAAATCCAGCGGTGCGAACGAAACGGGAACCATGGCTCGCAATTGCGCTATCGCAGCGTGTTTGACAAGTGGCAAAGCGGGTAGACAGTGCGGCTGGCATGAGCCAATGCCGCACAGCTATCGGGCAAGAGGAATTGCATGACTGACTGGACCGGCCATACCGCGCGCGCGAAGGATTGGTTTGAGAGCCTGCGCGACCAGATTTGCGCCGCGTTCGAGGAAATCGAGCGCGCGGCGGGTTCCGACGCGAGCTTCACCTACACCCCGTGGAACCGCGAGGAAGAGGGCAATGAAGACCCCGGCGGCGGGGTGCAGGGCCTGATGAAAGGCAAGGTGTTCGAGAAAGTCGGCGTGAATGTCTCGACCGTGCGCGGCAGTTTTTCGCCGCAATTTGCCGGCCAGATCAACGGGGCAAGCGAAGAGCACCCCGGCTTCACCGCCACCGGCATCAGCCTCGTCGCGCATATGGCAAACCCGCATGTGCCCGCCGTGCACATGAACACCCGCTTCCTCACCACGCAGGCCGCGTGGTTCGGCGGCGGTGCGGACCTCAACCCGCCGATCCCATATGAAGAGGACACCGAAGAGTTCCACGCTGTCTTGCGTGCGATATGTTCGGCGCACAACCCGACCTATTACGAACGCTACAAGAAGTGGGCGGACGACTATTTCTACATCCCCCACCGCAACACGCATCGCGGCGTCGGCGGGATCTTCTACGATCACCTAGAATGCACCGACGACGCCGCGTGGGAGCGCAATTTCGCTTTCACGCAGGACGTCGGCAAAGCCTTCCTCGAGATATTCCCCAAGCTGGTGCGCAAGCGCATGGGCGCCGACTTCACCGAAGCCGAGGAACAGCGCCAGCTCGAATATCGCGGGCGCTATGCCGAGTTCAATCTGGTCTATGACCGCGGCACGATCTTCGGGCTCAAGACCGGCGGCAATATCGACGCGATCCTGATGAGCCTGCCCCCAAGGGCGGTGTGGAGTTGACGCGGACACAAAGGCGCTTGCCCCGCGCCGCCGCGCACCACATATTCTAACCGATGCTGCGCCAGTATGAACTTGTAGAGCGGGTCAAATCCTACGACCCTGACGCCGACGAGGCGGCGCTGAACCGCGCCTATGTCTATACGGTGCAGAAACACGGCACGCAGAAGCGCGCCAGCGGCGATCCCTATTTCTCGCATCCGGTCGAAGTCGCCGGGCTGATGACCGATTTGCAGCTCGACGAGCAGACGATCATCACCGCGCTGCTGCACGATACGGTCGAGGATACGCTCGCCACGATCGAGGACATCGAGAAGCATTTCGGCAAGGACGTCGCGCGGCTGGTCGACGGGGTGACCAAGCTTTCCAAGATCGAGGCCATGCCCGAGAACGAGCGCGCGGCAGAGAACCTGCGCAAGTTCCTGCTCGCCATGTCCGAGGACATTCGCGTGCTGCTGGTGAAGCTCGCAGACCGCCTGCACAACATGCGCACGCTGCACTTCATCAAAAAGCCTGAAAAGCGACAGCGTATCGCGCGCGAGACGATGGATATCTACGCCCCGCTGGCCGAGCGTGTGGGCATGTACGAATATATGCGCGAGATGCAGGCGCTGGCGTTCAAGGAGCTTGAGCCGGAAGCCTATGCGACCATCACCGACCGGCTGGAAATGCTGCGCGGGCAGGATGGCGGGCAGGTCGATGCCATCGCGCTCGCGATCAAACAGGCGCTCGCCGAAGCGGGGCTTCAGGTCGAAGTGACGGGGCGCGAGAAGCAGCCCTATTCGATCTGGACCAAGATGTCCGAACGGCACGTCAGTTTCGAACAAGTCACCGACATCATGGCGTTCCGCGTGCTGACCGAGGATGCGTCCGATTGCTACCGCGCGATGGGGGTGCTGCACACCACGTGGCAGTTCCTCCCCGGCCGGTTCAAGGACTATATTTCGACCCCGAAGACCAACGGCTACCGGTCCTTGCACACCTCGTTGATGTACGAGAATTCGATGCGGGTGGAGGTGCAGATCCGCACCCGCGAAATGCACCGCCGCAACGAATTCGGCCTGGCCGCGCACTGGGCCTATAAGCAGCACGACAGGTCCGACGGGCAGGTCGGCTGGCTGCGCGATCTGATCGAGATCGTCGATGCCAGCCACGATGCAGAGGAGCTGCTCGAACATACGAAGCTGGCTGTCTATCAGGATCGCATTTTCGCTTTCACCCCCAAGGGCGCCTTGTTCCAGCTGCCCAAGGGTTCGACTTCGGTCGATTTCGCCTTTGCGGTGCACACCGACCTCGGCCTTGCCTGTGTGGGGGCCAAGATCAACGGGCGGCACATGCCGCTGCGAACCCAGCTTTCGAACGGCGATGTGGTGGAGATCATCAAGGGTGGCGAGGCCGAGCCGCAGCTGTCGTGGCTGGGTTTCGTCGTCACCGGCAAGGCGCGCGCAGCGATCCGGCGTGCAGTGCGGCTCAAGGAACGCGACGAGGTTGCGGTGATCGGCTCGAAGCTGTTCGACGAAATCGCTACCCGTGTCCCTGCGCGGATTGGCAAGAAGGCCATACGCGCGGCTGTCGAACGGCTCGGCATGGACGAGCCCGACGATCTGATGTTTGCTATCGGTGCGGGCAAGATCACCGACCGCGAAGTGATGGAGGCGCTGGTTCCGGGCAGCACCGCCGAGTTCGAAGAGGATGCGGAGTGGTCGAAGCACGAACGCGAGATTTCGATCCGCGGGCTTACCCCCGGTGTCGGTTTCGAGCTTGCCGAATGTTGCCACCCGGTCCCCGGCGACCGGATCGTCGGCCTGCGCCGCAAGGGCGAGCGGGTGGCAGTCCACGCGATCGACTGCCTCGAACTCGCCAATGGTGTCGATAGCGACTGGCTCGATCTCAACTGGGGGCGGCGTTCGCACGGTGCGGTCGGGCGGTTTTCGGTCACGATTTACGACCGGCCCGGCACTCTGTCGGAAATGGCGGGCGTGTTCGGAGCGAACAAGATCAACGTAACCTCGCTCACGCAGACCAATCTCGACTATCCCTTCGTCACTTACGAGATCGACGCCGAGGTGAACGATCTTGCGCACCTGACCCGCATCCTCAGCGCGCTGCGGGCAAGCGATGCGGTGGCGCAGGCCGACCGGATCTAGCTGTATCGCGATTGCCGGCTGTGCCTTGCGAAGGCCGCACAACGCGCGGATTTTGCATGGTTAAGATCGGTTTAGCGCTTTCTTAAATCCCCCGCTCTACACCGTCCCATCAGCTAGGCTGCTCTGGGGAAGGTTGAGCGGGATGAACATGTATTCTTCGTCGCACGTGCCGAACGGCGATGTTCAGGTTAACGCCAATATTGGAGACACCGATGCGGTTGCCGATGTGCAGTCGCATTGGATGGACCGCTTTTCGCTGGCGACGAAGCTGAATGCTTCGGTCATCTGCTCCTGCGCAATCATGATCTTCATGGTCGCCCTGCTGAGCTGGACCGCGATCTACTATTCTTCCTCGGGCCGCCATGTCGCCGACGTTGCAGGCCTTGAAGTGCGCACAACGCACACGGTCATGGAGCTCGACGAAGCCCATTTCGCCGTGCGCGACCGGCTCGATCGCGATGTTGAAAACAGTCTCGCGACGGTCACTGGCGACATTGCCAGCGCGCGCGAGAACATCGTCTACACGCAAAGCTGGATCAGCGACCAGATGCCGCCCGAAACGCATGCCACCGTGGCGAAATTCGTGGGCGATGTCGAAGCGCTGGAACGTGAATGGGACCGCATCGGCCCCGACGCGAGCCGGGCAGAGCTGGAACGCTTCGAAGCCGATCTGGCAGAGACCCGCGGCGAAATCGCAGCCTATGCGATGGAACTGCGCGGCACGCTCGCTCCTGCGGCCCGCGATCTGTTCGACGGGCTTGACCGCAGCATTCTGATGAACCTCATCGTCGTTGCCATTGCGCTCGTAATCGGTGCCCTTTTGGCGCGCACGATCAATCATACCGTGGTCGGTGTCATCTCTGGCATCACCACTGCGATGAACCGCATTGCCAAGGGCGAGATGGATACCGTCATCCCCGGCGGCGCGCGTCAGGACGAAATCGGCGAAATGGCCCGCTCGCTCGAAGTGTTCCGCACCGACTCGCTCAAACTGCGCGACCTCACCGAAACGCACGCGCGCGAAGTCGAAACGCAGCTTGAAGCGCAGCAGAAGATTGCCGACGAAGTCGCCGGCCTTCGCCGCGAAAAGAGCCGCCTGCTCGAAGAGATGGCGAACGAATTCGAAGTGTCGGTGGGCGAAGTCATCACCGCGGTTTCCGCCGCGTCGATGCAGCTCAAGGCCACTTCGAAGCAGATGGTCGCGCTGGCCGACGGATCGAACGATCAGGCAAGGGATGCGACCGCCGCGATGGAAAGCGCCACCGCCAATGTCACTGCCGCCGCCGCAGCGACCGACGAGTTCGCGCTCTCGATCAGCGAGATCAGCCGTCAGGCTTCGTCCTCGGCACAACTCGCACGCGGCGCCAGCGAACTCGTGGACAGCGCCAACACCCGCATGAGCCACCTGTCGGTTGCAGCCGACGAAATCGGCGAGATCGCAGGGCTGATCCAAACTATCGCCCAGCGCACCAATCTGCTCGCGCTCAACGCCTCGATCGAAGCCGCACGCGGCGGCGAAGCGGGGCGCGGTTTTGCGGTGGTGGCAAGCGAGGTCAAGGAACTCGCCATGCAAACCAGCAATGCGACCGCCAGCGTGGCCGAGAAAATTCAGGCGATGCAGGATTCCACCCGCTCGTCTGCCAGCGACCTTACCTCAATCGTCCAGCAGATCGGCGAATTGGAACAGGCCGCCGTGATGATCGCCAGCGCGGTCGATCAGCAGTCGGTTTCGGGCGAGGAACTGGCGCGCAATATCGACACCGTTGCTTCGGGTTCGGCCAAAGTCGGCGAGCGGCTCAAATCGCTGCGCAGCGCCAGCGAGGAGACCGGCAGCGCAGCGGACGATGTGGTCCAGAGCGCCAAGGCGCTGGGCGACCACGCCGACAACCTGCGCGACAAGGCCGGACGCTTCATCGAAGACGTGCGCCGCTCGGCCCGCGAACTGGAAGCCGACGAAGCCGCCTGATCTAGATCGGCGTAACCGAAACGGTGACCGCGTCGCCGGGGGCAAGGTCCTCGGCGCGCATCACCTTTTTGGACACCAGCAATATCCATTCGGATTGTTTCGCTTGCGGAAACACCGAGGTTTTCCACTCGGTCGCGCCGATCCGTGCCGTGACCTTGATCGACCCGAACCCGCGCGCACGGCCATATTCGAGCCGCTGCATCAGCGCATGGCCCGCCAACGCCTCGGCCTCCGCGCCGCTGAACGTCACGAGTTGATAGACCGCCTTCTCGCCCGCCCATCGCTTGAGCGGGAGGGTGGCCTCGACCGCGTCACTCACCTTCGATCGCTGCCTCGCTCTCGCGGATTGGCACGGGAATATTGCAGATATCCGCGCCGCCAGCGGGGTGGATGAAGAACGGATCGCGGCGATTGGCGCGCGCCTCGGCATAGCGGGCGAAGCTCTCGCTCTGGGTTGAAAGATAGGAGAACTCGCGCCGCCCGCGCTCAGGCAGGTCGGCGGAGACGCGCACCGACAGAATCGGCGTACGTTTGTGGGCCTCGTCCTCGGTGTAGAAGCCCAGCGCGCCAGTCCCGCGCGGGAGCGAGGAGAGGTGCTCCATCCCGGCGATGACGCGGCCTACGAGCGCGATATTGCGGTCAAGGTGACGCGGCGCGTGGCCGATCACGGTGTAGAGTTCGGCTCCGGTGCCGGTGTCGGGCGAGTAGTTCCGTCCGACGCCGACCATGCCGTAGCAGTGGACCGGTGCTAGCCCCGAGAATGCAGGAAAACCGATCGATAGGGGCCATCCATCGAGATAAGTGTCTCTCGAACCATTTGGCGCGATATAAAGGTGTGACATCCGCCGGCGTAGGTCGTCACTTGTGAGCGGCTGGCCTCCAGGCAATGGCGGCAAAATGCGTTCCACGTGCTCTGCGGAAGGGATTAACTCATACTCATCCTCCCCCATCACCCGCAGCCCCTCGGGCAGCGGCTTCTGCTCTGTCTCGCCGCTTTCGGGATTGTCGTAGCCGGGATCGCCCCACTGGACGACGTAATTGTCCTGCACGCGGTTGACGCTGATCCCGTCGTACCACTGGGCGCGGGCGAGGGTGCGGATGTTCTCGACCCAGCCTTGCGAAAACGGCGCGGGCATCAGCTGGATGACGACTTCACGCGGATTTCCGTCGGCATCGGGCGCGAGGGTCATCACCAGCAGGTCTTCGGCAGGGATACTCACCCATTCCTCGGGCGTGGCGCTCTCTACGATCTCATTGGGACTGGGAGCGGGAGTCGTTGTCTGCGCTACCGCTTCGCTACTTGAGCGCGACTGCGGTTCCTCCTGTGCAGAGGCGGGAAGGGCAAGGGCGAGCGCCGCAGCGGCAGCAAGGAGCTTGGTTTTCATGAGTCAGAGTTCTGCCACCCGGCGCGAAGCGCCGCAAGCGCGACTGCGCGCCCGGAGGGGTGGCCCCGCAGGGGTCGGGCACCCGGAGGATAGCCAAGGGGCCGGATGGCCCCGCCGGCGCCTGAGGCGAAAACAAATAGCGCAACAAAAACCCCCTTCCGCACGTTTTGGGGGGCGGAAAGGGGCTCTTGAGACGGCGTTCGCAGCGAATGCCTGATGCGCGCAGCGCCGCCCAATGCGACTCGTTTACCACAAATCGCACCGTCACCCTACTACGCGAGGTTGCGGCAGCTGGATTTCGTGGCTAGAGGCTCGCCTTCCAAATATGGGTCCGCACTCAAGCAACGCGGCGAAAGTGCATCCACGCACTCAAGCAGCGAAGCGGTAGTGCAGCAAGGATTCACGGAGCAGTGGCCGAGTGGTCGAAGGCGCACGCCTGGAAAGTGTGTATACGGTAACCCCGTATCGAGGGTTCGAATCCCTCCTGCTCCGCCACCCACCCCCAGCACTTGTCTCTGGTTTCAGGCATGCTCACGGAGCTGCCAGGGCAAATGTACCTGATTGACTGATCGATCGGTGAGGGTGGAGCGCATGGATGCCCAGGCCACGGAAATCAGCTAGCCCATTCCGAAACTTCAATTCAGCGCCCGAGGTCATTCGTCTTGTGGTGATGATGTATGTACGGTTTGCATTGAGCTTGAGAAACGTAGAGGATTTGCTGGCGGAGCGCGGGATCGACATTTGTCATGAAACGGTGCGGCACTGGTGGAATCGTTTCGGCCCGATTTTCGCGGCCGACATCAAGCGCCAGCGGATCAGCTGGATGCGCGGCTTTGGGCAGTGGCGCTGGCATCTCGACGAGATGTACGTGAAATTGAATGGCGAGATGGTCTAGCTGTGGCGAGCAGTGGATCAAGAAGGCGAGGTGCTGGTGAGCTATGTCTCGAAGACAAGAGACAAGAAGGCAGCTCTCACCTTCATGAAGAAGGCACTCAAGCGCCATGGCTCACCTGAGGCCATCACTACCGACAGTCTTCGCTCCTACAAGGCCGCCCTGTCTGAGTGGCAAACTCTTGTGGCCTGAAGTGCGAAAGGGGAAGGGTGAGCTTTGCCAAGGGGAAGCGAGTTAGCGTTAGACTGACAGCACCAGTGGACGGATTGGCGAGAGACTTTTCGTCAGGCAATCTTCGCGGAGACAGTGCCGATATCTGCGAAGGTGGCGGTAACCTCGTCGCCCGAAGCAACCGTATGAACACCCGTTATCGCGCCGCTAGATACCCACCATCCGGCTTCGGGAGCGATGCCCCGCTGGGTGAGGTTGCCGAGTAGGAACCGCACCGCGCCGAACGGACCGTCCAGCATTGTTGCCGTGGTCGCCCTTCCGACTTGCGTGCTTGCGACATCAAGAGCTACGTCGACATCGTCGAGGGACTGCCACAATTCCACCGGGACATGCTGCCCCAGCAGCAAGCCTGCGTTGTTGCCGTGGTCGGAGACGGTTACGCAGGGGCCATCTGCGTTGATCCGGGAATAGGGGGATGACGCGATTTCTAACCCGATACGAATTTCGTCGACCCAATCCATAGCCGCGCGATTGGTCGCAGGCATCGGGCCGCTCTGCGGGGCTATGCGCATCATGAATTCGGCTTCGGCTGCGGCAAATCCGCCGGCGAATGTCTTGAATGGGCGAGTGTCGGGGCCTGCTTCGAAAATCAGATCGGAGAAGACGGGGCCGACCAGGCGATTGGCCCCCAAACGCGCATCGTCGGGNGGGTTGATCTTGCCGACTTTCCAGCCGCCGATCGTCCGGTTCCAGACCGCGAGGGCGCAATCCTGAATCTCATAGGCGGCGGCGAGGTCCTGCGGTCGCTCGCCCGGATATTGCGCAATAGCTGTGCCGCTACGGCGTGCCTCGACAAAGGCATTCGCGATATCACGCGCTGCGGCAGTCACCTTGGTCCCATCCTTCTTGCTATCCTCCGACAACGCCTTTGACGAAAAAGGTAACCGGTGTCAAAATGATTCTTGAAAAGGTCTCAGCGGTTCTTGCGGGTGAAAGCTTTTGGGGAATAGCTTGCGATATGCATGCCTTGTGCGGGATAGGGAGTGCTAGGAGACGCTATGTCGAGTACGAACAAGAACCCTACAATCAACGATGTCGCCCGCGTTGCCGGCGTGTCCAAAAAGACCGTCAGCCGCGTGATCAACCGTTCCGCTTTGCTCAAGCAGGATACCCGAGAAAAGGTCGAAGCGGTGATTGCGGAACTTGGCTATGTTCCAAACCCGCAGGCGCGGGCGCTGGCGCTTCGCCGTAATTTCCTGCTCGGACTGCTGCACGACAATCCCAATGCGCAAACGGTGCTGAATTTTCAGGAAGGCGTGCTTGACGCGATCCGCGACACCGAGTTCGCTCTAGTGGTGCGCCCGGTTGATCGGCATTCGCCGGAAATGTTGGATGATATCCGTCATTTCCTCGAGCAGCAGCGACTTTACGGCGTGCTGATCCTGCCGCCGATTTCGGAGAATGACGAACTCGCTGCATTGTGCCGCGAAATGGGTTGCGGTTATGTCCGCATGGGCTCGGCGCAGCTCGACGATGATGAGCATGCGGTCGCATCCAATGACCGTGAAGTGGTCGAAAGCGCGGTCGACTACCTCGTCGAAGCGGGGCATCGACGGATCGCAATGATTAAGGGGCCAACCGGCTTCCGTTCGGCGCTCGAGCGCTATGAAGGCTTTATGACCTCAATGAAAAAGCACGGTCTGGATGTGCCCGAGGACATGATCGTGCAAGGCAGCTATCGCTTCGATTCAGGTCTGGCCGCCGCCGGTGAGTTGCTCGACCGAGGCGAACGCCCGACTGCGATTTTCAGCAGCAATGACGAGATGGCGGCAGGCGCTCTCCATGCAGCCCGCCAGCGCAACATCACCGTGCCGTCCGATCTTTCTATTATCGGCTTTGACGACTCCCCGATTGCGGCACACATCTGGCCGCCGATGACCACGGTCTCTTGGCCGATCCGCGAGATGGCGAGAGCCGCAGGATTGAAGCTTGTCGCCCCGACCGATGAAGGTGCGCAAGCCGCGCGGTTTCCCGCAAAGCTGGTGCAGCGCCAGTCAGTCGCACCGGCGCCGAAGAAAATCTGAACTGCATGGTTGAAATGCGCTTTGCTTTGGCGCTACAAGGCAAATGACACCGGTTTCCTTCGGGGTGTTTGCGCCAAGGAGCCGACCAATTCAGACAGGCCCGAGGCAGGCCGGAGAGAGGCATCCCATGAAAGTTGCGCTGATTATCGAAAACAGTCAGGCCGCCAAGAGCGACATCGTTCACGATGCGCTGACTGCGGTCGCCAGTGAACACGGGCATGAAGTTCATCATTATGGCATGTATTCGCCCGATGACGGCGCGCAGCTGACCTATGTTATGAACGGTCTGCTCGCAGGGATTCTGCTCAATTCTAAGGCGGCCGATTTCGTCGTCACGGGCTGTGGCACCGGCATGGGTTCGATGCTGGCGTGCAACGCGATGCCGGGCGTTTTTTGCGGTCTCGTGATCGATCCGACCGATGCCTTCCTGTTCAGTCAGATCAATGACGGCAATTGCATGTCGATGCCCTATGCCAAGGGTTTCGGCTGGGCTGCCGAGCTAAACCTGCAGGACTGCTATCGCAAGATCTTCGAAAACGAGGGCGGGGCAGGTTATCCCAAGGAACGCGCCGAAATCATGGCGAAGAACCGCGGCATTTTGAGCGGGCTCAAGGCGGTTTCGTGCCACGATATGCTGACCGTTCTCAAGACCGTGGATCAGGACCTGCTGCGCGCAGCGATTGCGGGTGAGAAATTCGCCGAACTGTTCTATCCCAACTCGCAGGATCAAGCGATCACCGACTACCTGCGCAGCCTCTGAACGAGGCGAGGGAGAGGGAACATGGCGGGCAATCCTTTCGATCTGACCGGTCGCACCGCAATGGTGACCGGCGCGAACACGGGCATCGGGCAGGGCATCGCAGTCGCGCTTGCCAAAGCAGGTGCGAACGTCGCGCTGGTCGGGCGCAGTGCGGCAAGCGAGACGCAGGCACTGGTCGAGGCCGAGGGCCGCAGAGCGGTTCAAATTTCGGCTGACCTGTCTTCGACTGCGCCAGTTGGCGATGTGGTCGCGCAGGCGCTCGAGGCGCTCGGGCGGATCGACATCCTCGTCAACAATGCCGGGATCATCCGCCGCGAGGACGCACTCGATTTCTCGGAGGAGGATTGGGATGTGGTGGTCGACACCAATATGAAGGTCCTGTTCTTCCTCACACAAGCGGTCGGCCGTCACATGGTTGAATGGTCGAGCCAATCGGGCTCGCGCGGCAAAATCATCAATATCGCATCAATGCTGACCTTTCAGGGCGGTATCCGCGTTCCGAGCTACACCGCTTCGAAGAGCGGCGTGGGCGGCCTCACCAAGCTGCTCGCCAATGAGTGGGCGACCAAAGGCATCAATGTGAACGCGATCGCGCCGGGCTACATTGCCACCAACAATACCGCCGCCTTGCAGGCCGATGAGAACCGCGCGCGCCAAATCATCGAACGCATCCCCGAAGGACGCTGGGGCGATCCGGCGGATATCGGCGGTGCCGCAGTATTCCTCGCGAGCAAGGCCGCCGATTACGTGCAGGGGCATATCCTCGCAGTCGATGGCGGATGGCTCGCACGATGAACGCGGCGGGCGACACCAGGCCCGTCGTAAGTTTCGGAGAGATGCTGCTGCGTCTCTCGCCGCCTGCAGCCATGCCGCTGTCGCGCACGCGCTCGCTGGATCTGGACGTGGGCGGAGCGGAGGCCAATGTCGCGATTGCGCTTGCCGGTCTGGGGCGGCCAACGCGGATGTTGAGCGTGTTGCCCGAAAGTCCACTCGGACGCCGCGCAGTTGCCGCGCTTGGCGAGGCTGGTGTCGATACCGACCATCTCGTCCGGGCCGATGGCCGATTGGGCCTTTATTTCTTCGAACCGCCCTCCGGTCCGATTGGCGGGCGGGTGACCTATGATCGCGCTGGAAGTGCCTTTGTCGATGCGGAGCCCGGCGATATCGATTTTGCCGCGGCGCTCGACGGGGCGTGCCTGCTGCATATGTCGGGTATTACACCGGCGCTTGGCCCTTCGGGGGTTGCATTGGCGCGGGCCGCCGTTCTTGCCGCAAGCAAAGCGGGCGTTCCGGTTTGCTTCGACGGGAACTATCGCGCCAATCTGTGGGATGCGTGGGACAGCGATCCGCGGACCGTACTGACCGAATTGGTGAACGAGGCGACGATCCTGATCGGCAACCACCGCGACATATCGCTGTTGCTCGGACAGACATTCTCAGGCGATGGTCCCGACCGCCGCCGCGAAGCTGCCGAAGCTGCCTTTGCTGCTTTTCCGAAGCTCGAACTGATTGCCTCGACCGCGCGCCATGTTGACAGCGCGACCGCGCAGCGGCTGGCAGGGCGTGTGGATCTGCGGGCTAGCCATTGGCAAACTGACGAGATCCGGATCGATCCGGTGGTGGATCGTATTGGAACAGGCGATGCCTATGCAGCCGGCGTCATACTGCGCTGGCTTGAAGGCGGAAGCGCGCAGGACATGGCAAAATCGGGCCTTGCGCTTGCGGCGATGAAACACGGCATTGCCGGAGATTCTATCTCGGTCACCCGCGCCGAACTTGAGGCATTCGATCCTGCCGGGGCCGATGTCAGCCGGTAAAGGTCTGAGCCGCCGCGCGCTGCTTGCCGGAACGGCAGCGGGAAGTGCGGCACTGGCGACACCCGCCTTCGCACGCCCGCGTGAGCCGCGTGTGCTTTCGTGGAAGGGTATGACCGATCGCGGGATCGCGGCGTTTCTCGGCATACGATATGCGCGTGCCGGGCGTTTTGCAGCTCCGGTTTGCGAACCGCTTCCGCCTACGGGCACGCGTGCGCAAACCTTTGGCCCGCTCGCTCCACAGCGCAATCCAATGACGCCCGAAATGAGCGAGGACTGCCTGTTCCTCAATATATGGACGCCGGAAGTGGACCAGAGGGCTGCGCGTCCGGTGATGGTTTATTTCCACGGCGGCGCCTACAATTGGGGTTCGGTCACCGACCCGATTACGCAAGGCCCGTATCTGGCATCACAAGGCGATGTTGTGGTCGTGAGCGTCAATCACCGCCTCAACGCGTTTGGCTATGGCTGGTTGCAACCGTTCGGTGAGCGCTTCCGCGATAGCGGTAATCTCGGCCAGCTCGACCTCATCTGCGCGCTCGAATGGATCCGCGAGCATATCGCGGCCTTTGGCGGCGATCCGAAGCGGGTGATGGTGTTCGGACAGTCGGGCGGCGGGGCGAAGATTGCGACATTGATGGCAATGCCCGCGGCAGACGGCCTGTTCCACAGCGCCGCGACCATGAGCGGGCAACAAGTTACCGCGCAGGGGCCGGGCAATGCATGGCAGCGCACGCAGGCGTTCATGGCGAATCTGGGGCTTGAGCCGGATGACCGCGAGAGCCTGATGACGCTTCCGTTCGAGCGGCTGATCGAAGGGCTGGAGGCCCGCGATCCGTTCCTTGGCGGCGGTATCTACTTCGGCCCGGTTCTCGACATGGTGAACCTTCATCGGCACCCGTTCTGGCCCGATGCTGCACCGCAATCGCGACACATTCCGATGATTCTCGGCAACACGACCGACGAGACGCGCGCTTTTATCAGCCCGACCGGCCCGGTGGTGAGCGGCATCGACTGGACCAATATTGCCGAACGACTTGGCCCGCAGATAAGGATCGATCTGCGGCCTGAATGGGTGGTCGAACAATATCGTTACCGTTTCCCGGACTGGACTGCGGAAGAGGTGTTCTACGCGGCTTCGACCGATGGGCGCAGCTGGCCGGGCCAGCTGATCGAGGCCGACGAGCGTGCCAGGGCCGGGGCGGAAAAGACCTGGGTCTATCAACTCGACCGCGAGAGCCCGCTAAATCCCGCGCGCGGTGCCGCGCATACTGACGATCTGCCTTATGTTTTCGGCACGCTCGATGCAGAAGGCAGCTACACCGGAACCGGCGAGCGCGCGCGGCAGATCAGTGCGTCCATGATGGGAGCCTTCGTCGGGCTGGCGCGCGATGGAGCGCCGGACCTTGCCGGTTGGGAACCCTACCGGATTCCCGACCGCGCGACCTTGATGGTTGCCGAAGACAGCATTGCTACGGTGAACGACCCGCGCGGATGGCAGCGCGAATTGTGGTCAACCGCGCCCTATATCCAGCCAGGCAGCTAGTTGGCCGGCTTTGCCGCAACCGGGTAGGCGATGATGATAGACAGTGGTTCGTCGCCGGCCTGCCGGATGCCGACCACCGCGCCTTCGTAGAGGTAGGCTGCCATGCCGGGTTCGAGTTCAGCCTCGACACCGTCAGAGATCACTACCCCGCGACCCGATGTTACGTAATAGACTTCGTCATGAGAAATCGGGTGCTCTCCCACTGCCGCGCCGACATCGAGCACGCGGCGGCGGAACTCCATCGTGCGCGGCTGCGGAGCGGCGTCGCTTATGCGGAAGGCAGTCGACATGCCTATGGCACCATGCGGCGGCGCCTCGCGGACTTCGGTGTCTGCCTCATCCACGACCACCATGGGCGGCGCTTGCAAAGCAATCAGGATCGGCCAGAGCATATTATTGTCCGCCCCGCCGCATTTCGCGGTCACGCGGGGAAAGATGCTCTTGTGCACCGGGCTTTTGGCCGGGGTAGACACCCGACCGCGGCGTCATGGTGGCAAGATCCCAATCTGCCTCGATAAACGGCGCGGCGCTCGATGGAATATCGGGGTAGCCGCCGACTTCGCTTTCATCGTCGATAATGTCGCCTCGGCCTTCGGCAATGAAGAACAGTACGCGGATTTCCTCGCTGCCGCGATCCCACGGACGGGTCCCTGCGGTTGCGAGCAAAGTCGTTTCAACCGAGCCGCTCGGCAGCACATCATAGCCATTAAGGCTGGCGAGCGGAGCCTCCGCCTCGATCAGTTCGGCGCCGGTCTGTCCATATGTGCCGAACATCGGCAGCGCATTGCCGTGAAGGTCAACCGCGCGATTGTCATCGCCGTAATAGGCAAGGTCGCCCACACCGCCGAGCATTAGGAATGGCAGGCCTGCATCGGTGTCATTACCCCCGCGCATCACGTTGCCGACCGCCGTGATCTCGCCCGTGACTGGCTCGTGGCCCGCCCATTCGAGGTCCATCAGATTATAATGCACGGCACGGTGCTGGGGATTGTAGATGAGGTTGTTGACCATAAGCACCTGAGCGCCGCCCTTCACCAGAGGGCTGCGTTCGACATTATGTGCCCAGATGTTGCGGTCAAAGACGATGCCTGTGGCGTTATCGTGGATCAGCGAACCCTTGGAATGTTCACCTTTGGGGTGGCTCGAATCTGCCAGACCTTCTGCAGCCAGATTGAGGCGGAACACAATGTTGTGGCTGGTTCCTGCGCGCCATTCCTCGACCGTGTCGCCGGTAAAACGGGGGCCTGACGCCGACATGTTTTCATCGATCGCCCACATGAAAGTGTTGTTCTCGATCACCACATTGCTTGCCGATGCGGTCGAGAAGGCATCCGCTTCCCAGCCGCTGCGTTTGGGCTGACCGTCCGCACCTGTGATGATGCGCATGTGCTGCATTTTCACATCGTGGGTCTTTACGTCGATTCCGCCACGTAGGATCGTGATGCCCGGCGAAGGCGCGGTTTGTCCGGCTATGGTGACGTAAGGCTGTGTGATCGAAAGCGTCGAACGCTCGAGATCGATCGCCCCGCCGACCTCGAAAACAACGATGCGCGGTCCCGGAGCAGCGAGAGCTTCCGCAAGGCTGCCGGGGCCATCCTTATCCAAAGTGGTGACCCGGATGATTCGCCCGCCCGCACCGCCTTGGGTGGGGTCTGGCGGGTGCGCCCATACCGGCTGCGATACGGCGACCAAAAGCATGATGGACGCGGCGAGGGTTGCAAGCAAAGCGCGCATTTTTCGAAGCTCTCCCGTTTTCGTTGCTTGGTTCTTGACAGACTGGCCCTAGCGTGGCAACCAAGAATGACACCGGTTACCAAAAACCGGGGCGAGAGGATGCATTGGGGGGAGCCGTTTTCTTGTGCGGCGTTTGACACCGGTGCCATTTCCTCTGAAAAGAATTTTAGGGAGAAGGTGAAGTGGCACAGGTTTTTCGGGTTTCCGGCTTCAAGGCGGCGCTGCTGATCGGCGGTTCTATGTTGATCCCGGCTGCTGCAATGGCGCAGGATGCCGAAGTTTCGGATGCAGAGGTTGCGACCGAAGACGGCAACGAAATCATTGTTTCCGGTTTTCGCGAGTCGCTGAATGCAGCAGTCGCTGCCAAGCGCGAAGCTGTCGGTCAGGTCGATGTCATCGTCGCTGAAGACATCGCGAAATTCCCGGACACCAACCTCGCTGAATCGCTTCAGCGTATTCCCGGCGTGGCGATTGAGCGCGATGCCGGTGAAGGTCGCCAGATCACCGTTCGCGGCCTTGGTGCACAGTTCACCCGCGTTCGTGTAAACGGGATGGAGACCATCGCCACCTCGGTCGATGGTGCCTCTTTTAACCGCGACCGTGCGTTCGACTTCAACGTCTTCGCGTCGGAACTCTTCAACTCGATCGTTGTCAACAAGACGGCTTCGGCTGCGCTTGACGAGGGCTCGCTCGGGGCAGTGATCGACCTCAATACCGGCAATCCGCTGGCTTATGGCGCTGGCACCAAGCTCGTTGCGTCGGTGCAGGGGCGCTACAACGATCTCAACGATGATTTCGCGCCTCGCGTCGCCGGCCTGTTCGCGTGGAGCAATGACGACGAAACTTTCGGTATTTCGGCTTCGGCGGCATGGTCGGCATATGAAACCCCTGAACTCGGCAACAACACCGTGCGGTGGGCCAATAATGCGACTTTCCGCTCGGTTGACGGCGTAACCTGCGCGACCAACCCGACCGATACCGGCTGTGCAGAAGTGCGTGCTGCCTTTCATCCGCGCATCCCGCGCTATGGTCTGGTCAATCACGACCGCGAGCGTCTCGGCGCGACCGCAGCAGTGCAGTACCGCCCGAGCGACAGCACCGATATCGAGGTCGATTTCCTCTATTCGAACTTCAAGGAAACCCGCGACGAGTTCTGGGGTGAAGTGCTGCTGCGCTCGAACGAGGGTAGCATCGATCTTTCGAACTACACGATCGACAGCGACAACAATGTCATCTCGGCCGATCTCAACAATGCCTTCATCCGCAACGAGCGTTATCGCCGTG
>PALE01000011.1 GCA_002706445.1 Erythrobacteraceae bacterium | reverse complement strand
AGCTGCCACGGGTCGCCCAATGACGCCCTTCCTGCTTTGCCAGCCTGTCGATTTCCGACAGCACCAGCGGCGGGAAAGCCCCCGGAAAGCTCGCTGTTGCGCGTGCGGCAAGCACCAGTTCGAGCGGATCGGCGAGCGTTTGTCCCGGCATGTCTGTCGCAGACGCGCGGAACGCGATCGGCATGCGATGTTCGGTCTCCTCCACCACCGGAGGCGAATTGAGCCGCAGCATTTCGGCATGGCCGCGGAAGTCGGTTGCGGTCACGAACAGGTCAATGGGGTGGTTCGGTGGCAGCAGCGGATCGCCCTCGGGCGCGTTCGCCATGCTCATCAATGCCTCGTAGAGCATCCCCGAAAAGCGATCGCCCGAAAACGGCGGGCTGAACCAGCGCCCGCGCACAAAGCGCGAGACCTTGGAGCGCACTTCGTTGCGGGTTTCGGGCGAAACGCTTTCGCTCACCGCATTGCCGGGTCGGTTGAGGAACCAGTTGGCAATCGGCTGCGCCCAGATCTTGGCATAGCGCCACATGGGTTCCGCATCGGGATCGGTCAGGCGGCTGACGTCGGCGTTTTCGAGCCAGAGATCTGTCAGCGGCTCAAGCGATTGCCCCGAATGCACCGCTTGCGCGAGAAACACCGCGTTGATCCCGCCGGCGCTTGCTCCGGTAAGGATGTCGGGCAGGACGCGCAGCCGCACCTGCTGTTCGCGCTCGATTGAATGGAGCAGATCGCGGTAAACACCTGCGACCCCGTCAGGCGGAGTTTCGCCAGCCTTGGTGTGATAGGCGCGGCTCGCGCGGGCGAGGTGCCAGACCTCCTTGGTGACGCCGTGCATATAGACGGCAAGGCTGACGCCTCCATAGCATACGAGGGCAAGGCGGAGTTCCTTCTGGCGCATCGCACGCTTCCTGACGTGGATAGCAGGCAAAGGCAATTGCGTTCTGCAAATGTTCTGGTTACAGAATCATCCATGGCGAAGACAAAACGGCAATATGTTTGCGCAAATTGCGGAACCACCAGCGCCCGCTGGCAGGGGCAATGCGGCGATTGCGGAGAGTGGAACACGCTCACCGAAGACGCGCCCGCGACGGTGTTCTCGCAAAAGCACGATCTTTCGCGTGGGGGACGCGGGATCGAATTTGTGCCGCTCAACCGTCCGGCTGAATTGCCGATCCGCAAATCGACCGGCCTTGCCGAGTTCGACCGCGCTTTGGGCGGGGGGATCGTGCCCGGATCAGCGGTGCTGATGGGCGGCGACCCCGGTATCGGCAAATCGACGCTTCTCCTCCAGACCGCCGCCACCATCGCGCGCGGCGGGAACGATGTGGTCTATGTCAGCGGCGAAGAAGCGGCAGGTCAGGTCCGGCTGAGGGCGCAGCGACTTGGCGTGGCGGATGCTCCGATCAGGCTCGCCTCGGAAACCTCGGTGCGCGATATTCTCACGACTCTGGGGCAGGGGGAACCGCCTGCTTTGCTGGTGATCGATTCCATCCAGACCATGCACTCGGACACGATCGAGGGCGCGCCCGGCACGGTCAGTCAGGTCCGCGGCTGCGCGCTCGAACTGATCCGCTATGCCAAGGCTTCGGGCTGTGCGCTGGTGCTGGTCGGTCACGTCACCAAGGACGGCAATATCGCAGGCCCTCGCGTGCTCGAACATATGGTCGATGTGGTGATGAGCTTCGAGGGCGAACGCTCGCACCAGTATCGTATCCTCCGCGCGCTCAAGAACCGCTTTGGAGCGGTCGACGAGATCGGCGTTTTTTCGATGGCAAGCGAAGGGTTGGAGGAAGTGTCCAATCCTTCCATGCTGTTCCTATCGGGCCGCGACGCGCCGCTCGCCGGTAGCGCCGTGTTCCCTGCGCTCGAAGGAACGCGGCCCGTGCTGGTCGAAATCCAGGCGCTGATCGTACGGCTGCAATCGGGCGCGACCCCGCGCCGCGCCGTCGTCGGATGGGATAGCGGCAGGCTTGCCATGTTGCTGGCAGTGCTGGAATCGCGCTGCGGGCTCAACTTCTCTTCGGCGGAAGTCTATCTCAATATTGCAGGCGGATACCGGCTGTCCGATCCGGCTGCCGATCTGGCGGTTGCCGCAGCGCTGGTTTCGGCTTTGGCCGACAAGCCTCTGCCCGACAAAAGCGCTTGGTTCGGCGAGGTTTCGCTCGCGGGAGAGATTCGCCCAGTCGCCCATGCAGGGCTGCGATTGCGCGAGGCGGGCAAGCTTGGTTTCACGCGTGGATACGGCCCATCGGACGCGAAGAACAACTCATCGACGGTTGAATACCGTGGGCTGGGACAACTCGCCAACCTCGTTGACCAGGTGGTAGGCAGCGCATAATCCAAAGCAGAGTTATGACGCTGCTTGATATCATTGTCCTATTTGTCGTCGCGGTTGCGGCAATTGGCGGGGTTCTGCGCGGGTTGGTGCAGGAAGTGCTCAGCCTGGCAGCATGGATTCTGGCAGCTTTCTCCGTCCATTACCTGCACCCCTCGCTGACCGAATTTCTGCGCGGTTATTACGATGCCGAGCCGGCGACACCGATCCTCGCCTTCGCGATCCTCTTGCTGATCCCTTATGCTGCCATGCGCGTCATCGCGAGCAACGTGGGCGAAGCCTCGCGCGGATCGATCCTTGGCCCGATCGACCGCGTGCTCGGCTTCGGCTTCGGCGCGGTGAAGGGTGCGCTGATCGTGGTCTTCGCTTTCTCGATCATGGTGCTCGGCTTCGATACGGTGTGGGGCTATAAAGGCCGTCCTGACTGGATCACGCAGGCCCGCGTATATCCCGCCACCGATGCCTTCTCGCGCGAGCTGGTGATCCTTATCGCCGAACGCCGCGCAAGACTTCGTGGCGAGCAAGAAGCCGCAGACGAGGAATGACCGCGCAACCGGGCGCAGGCTCTGTGAAACTTTACACCCCGCGATTGCTTGGCCTGTCTGCGCAATTGGCGGGGTTTCCGCTTGCAGGGGAATTTCAGCATAGCGCCGAAGCCCGTTCGCGCACCTGCGGGAGCACGATTACCGTTGGTCTCGATCTTGGCGAAGAGGGCGCCGTCACCCGCATTGGGATGCAAGTCACCGCCTGCGCCGTGGGGCAGAGTTCGGCCGCTGTGCTCGCACAGGACGCGCAGGGCCGGACTGCCACATGTTTCGCGGCCATGCTGGCGAAGATCGAGGCTTGGCTTGCAGGCGAGGGGCCGCTTCCCGATTGGCCCGGTTTCGACGCGCTCGAACCAGCCCTGCCGCATAAGGGCCGTCATGAGGCCTTGCTGTTGCCGTGGAAGGCAGTGAGCGAGGCGCTTTCCTCTGTCGAACCTGCGCGCTAAGGGCTTGTGCTCAGGGAATGGGCGCTCAGGGAACGGGGCGCTCGGGGAACGGGCCGCCAAGCCCGACAGGGACAGGATAACGGGGAAAACGCGTCATGGCAGAAGCACAGGCGCTCGCGGATCGCGAGCCGACAGCGAAGGAAATCCGCCTGGTCGTCGGCGCATCGAGCGCGGGGACGATCTTCGAGTGGTATGATTTCTTCATCTACGGAACGCTGTTTGCGCTGATCGGCAACGCCTTTTTCCCGACCGAGAACGAAACGCTCAAAATCCTCTATGTCTGGGCTGGTTTCGCGATCGGTTTCGCCTTCCGCCCGCTTGGTGCGATCCTGTTCGGATTTCTCGGTGACAGATTGGGGCGCAAATACACCTTCCTCGTCACCGTCACGCTGATGGGCATTGCGACCGCTGGCGTCGGCCTCGTGCCGTCTGCGGCATCAATCGGCGGATGGGCGCCCGCTATCGTCATCCTTCTTCGCATCGTTCAGGGTCTGGCGCTCGGGGGCGAATATGGCGGCGCGGCGATCTATGTCGCCGAACACGCTCCGCCCGAAAAGCGCGGCTTCTATACCAGCTTCATTCAGGCCAGCGTCGTCGGCGGTTTCGTCCTGTCGATCATCGTGGTTCTCGGCTGTCGTTTCCTGATCCCCGAAGAAGCCTTCAACGACTGGGGCTGGCGCGTGCCGTTCCTGCTTTCGGTGGTGCTGCTGGGCATTTCGCTGTGGATGCGGCTCAAACTGTCTGAAAGCCCGGTGTTCCAGGCCATGAAGGAAGCTGGCGAGACGGCAGGCAATCCCTTCGTTGAAAGCTTCACCTATCCCGGCAACAAGAAGCGCATCTTCATCGCGCTGTTCGGGGTCGCCGGTATCCTGACAACGATCTGGTACAGCGCGTTCTTCTCGACGCTGTCGTTTCTGCAACGCGACATGCGCCTCGATGAACTGACCGTCGAAGTGACGATGCTGATTGCGGGTGTGATTTCGATGTCGTTCTATATAATGGTCGGCAAATGGTCTGACCGGATCGGGCGCAAGAAGCCAATTATCATCGGCGCTTTGGCGACCCTCGCGCTGTTGTTCCCGGTGTTCTGGGGCATGGGTGCACTTGCCAATCCGGGCCTTGCGGAAGCAGCCGAGCGCACGCCGGTGGTTGTGACCGGCGAACAATGCGTGACCGATCCTTTCGCCGATCTGTTCGGGCGCGAGCAGACCGATTGCGGCAAAGTGCTCGGCACGCTGATCGCGAGCGGTGTCGCCTATTCGGTCGAAGAGGGCGAGACGCTTGGCGTGAGCGTTGGCGGCAACCCTGTCGCCATCGGTGACGATTGGCTGACCAATGGCGCTGCACGCACCGAAGGGCTGCAGGGCGCGCTGAGCGAGGCTGGCTTTGACTTCACCCGTCAGGTTCCGCCGCTCGCCAATCTGGTTGGCATCATCGGCCTTTTGCTGGTGATCGGCGTGCTGTCGGCGCTGACCTATGGCTCGGTCGCGGCGCTGCTGTCCGAAATGTTCCCGCCGCATATCCGCTATTCCTCGATGTCGATCCCCTATCACATCGGCGCGGGCTATCTCGGCGGGTTCCTGCCGCTGATCTCGGGCATCATCGTTGCCAGCACCGGCAATGTTTACTCGGGTCTGTGGTACACCTGGGCGGTGGTTGCGTTTGGCGTGATCGTCGCGTGGTTCGGCCTGAAGGACGGACCGCCCACTGATTTTGCAGACGATGAAAACACCTGAACCCACGCTCCGCCTGACCATTGATGCAGACGCGCTGGCCGGAAACTGGCGCGCTCTCGATCAACTGTCCGGAACTGCTGCGGCAGGTGCTGCGGTGAAGGCTGATTGCTACGGCCTTGGGGTCGACAATTGCGTGCCCGTTCTGCGCGACGCCGGAGCGCGGCAGTTCTTCGTCGCGCATTGGAGCGAAGTGGACGCGGTTGCCCGCCACGTGCCCCCCGAACAGATCGCCGTACTGCATGGGCCGGTGCGCGATCACGAGGCGGCCTATGCAATCGCAAGTGGCGTCCTGCCTGTCATCAACTCGCTCGAACAGGCGCGGCGCTGGAATGCGCTGGGCGGGGGAGCCTGCCACCTGATGATCGACACCGGGATCAACCGGCTCGGCGTAGCACCATCCGAACTGGGCGATCCCGCGATCGCGGCGCTCAGCGTCGATATGCTGCTCAGTCATCTTGCAAGCGCCGACGAGGACGATGCGACAAATGCGGCGCAATTGGCCGCGTTTCGCGCGTGCCTCCCGATGGTGGCGCACCGCCGCGCGAGTCTCGCCAACAGCGCAGGGATTGCGCTTGGGAGCGACTATGCTTTCGACGCGACGCGCCCCGGGCTCGCACTTTATGGCGGTGTCCCGCGCGATGAGCTTGCAGGAACGATCAGACAGGTCGGCCATATCGAGGCGGCGATTATCCAGACGCGCCGGATCTCGGCAGGCGACAAGGTCGGTTACAACGGGGTCTATACCGCCGACAAACCGATGCGCGTGGGCACAGTCTCGCTCGGCTATGCCGACGGTTTCCTGCGCGCACGCGGCCCGGGCGGAGTCTTGCGTGACGGCGAAGCGATCTTGCCGATCCTCGGCAAGGTTTCGATGGATATGGTGGTCGTGGGCCTCGAAAACGCGCCCGGCTTGGGCGATGGCGATTGGTTGGGCGTGCCTTTCGATCTGCCCGATGCTGCACGGCAAAGCTCTGTTTCGCAATATGAATTGCTTACAGTGCTGGGCAAGCGTCTGCGTAACTGACAGCGAATTACGCACTCGCAGCGAAGAATTCGCAGCCGCGATATTGCGCTGCACATTGTGCGAATGCTAAGACAAGCGCCTAAGTCGCATTGGGATGAGAGAATGGCACGAAAAGCGCAAGACGACACGGCCGCCAACGGCGAAACCATCGTTATCAAGAAATACGCCAACCGACGCCTCTACAACACCGCTTCATCGAGTTACATCACGCTGGAAGATCTTGCGCGAATGGTGCGCGAGAATGTCGATTTTGCGGTGTTCGATGCCAAGTCTGGCGAAGACATTACGCACTCGATCCTGACCCAGATCATCATGGACGAAGAAGCGAATGGCGAGCAGATGCTCCCTGTCAGCTTCTTGCGCCAGCTGATCGGCATGTATGGCAATTCGATGCAGGCGATGATGCCGTCCTATCTCGAAGCCAGCATGGAAAACTTCCGCGACAATCAGGCCAAGATCCGCGAAGCGTGGGAGAAGGGCATTCAGTCCAACCCGATCGCGGCTCTGCACGAAACCAACATGGCGATGATGCGCGCTGCGGCAGAAACCTTCATGCCGGGCTCGAAGACCAAATCGCCGACACCCGAAGCCCCGGCCACAGGCGGCTCATCGGCAGAACTCGCCGCTCTGCGCGAGCAGATGGCGGCAATGCAAAAGAAGCTGGACGATCTGGGCAAATAACGCCACCCCACGCGGATAAGATCGAACCACAGTTCAAGCAGGAAGATTAGTGTCAAACATCAGGCACGCGCTCAATGTGAAGCGCGAAGACGACTTTGCTAAATGGTATCAGGAGGTCATCTCCGCCGCCGATCTCGCCGAGGAATCGGGCGTTCGCGGCTGCATGGTGATCAAGCCGTGGGGCTACGGCATCTGGGAGCGCTACCAGCGCCTGATGGATGACCGTATCAAGGCCGCCGGCATCCAGAACGCCTATTTCCCGCTGTTCATCCCGCTCGCCAATTTCGAGCGCGAGGCCGACCATGTGGACGGCTTTGCCAAGGAAATGGCGGTCGTCACCCACCACCGCCTGATTGCCGATGGCAAGGGCGGGCTGGTCCCCGATCCCGACGCCAAGCTCGAAGAACCGCTTGTCGTGCGTCCGACCTCGGAAACCATCATCGGTGACGCCATGGCGCGCTGGGTGCAGTCGTGGCGCGATCTGCCGCTGATGATCAACCAGTGGGCCAATGTCGTGCGCTGGGAAATGCGCACCCGCATGTTCCTGCGCACCAGCGAATTCCTCTGGCAGGAGGGGCACACCGCCCACGCCACGCGCGAAGAGGCGCTCGAGGAAACACACCGCGCGCTCGAAATGTACCGCGCCTGTGTCGAGGATGATCTCGCCATGCCGGTGATCGCGGGCGAAAAGCCCGAGCATGAGCGCTTCCCCGGTGCTGACGAAACCTGGTCGATCGAGGCCATGATGCAGGACGGCAAGGCGCTGCAAGCGGGCACGTCGCACTATCTCGGCACGAGCTTCGCCAAGGCGGCGGGCATCCAGTATCAGGATAGCGAAGGCACGCAGCAGCTGTGCCACACCACCAGCTGGGGCACATCGACGCGGCTGATCGGCGGGGTCATCATGACTCACGGCGATGACGACGGCCTGCGTGTGCCTCCGCGCATCGCGCCCCACCAGATCGTCATCCTTCCGATGCTGCGCGACAAGCCCGAAGACGCCGATGTGCTCGCCTATTGCGAGCAGGTGCGTAAGGCGCTCACCGCCGAATGGTCAATGGGTGAGCCGATCCGCGTGTTGCTCGACAAATCGCCCGGCAAGGCGGCTGCCAAGCGCTGGGAATGGGTGCGCAAGGGTGCGCCTGTCATCGTCGAGGTCGGGCCGCGCGACATGAGCGAAGGCAAGGTTGCGGTTATGCGCCGCGATGCGCTGTGGAACCTCGAAAACGGCAAGACCGCGATGAGCTTCACCCCGCGTGATGAATTCGTCAGCGGGGCGTCAAAGCTGCTCGAAGACATTCAGGACAGCCTCTACGCCGAAGCCCGCGACCGCCGCGATGCCAATATCACGCGCGGCCTTACCGAGTGGAGCGAAGTCGCAGAATTTTTCCGCTCGAACGGCAAATACCCCGGTTGGGTCGAGGTCCAGTGGGCCAAGCCGACGGGCGCTGCGCTTGAAAAGGTCGTCGAACAATTGAAGGCCGAAAAGCTCACCGTGCGCAATGTGCCGCGTGACAGCGAAGCGGCGGACGGCACCTGCATCTTTACCGGTGAAAAAGCGGTTGAACGGATATTGGTAGCGCGCGCATACTGACGCCGCAGGTTTAGAGCGCGAACGGGGGGAACAATGCTCGCAGCTTTCAAATACGGTCTTGCGAATGTGACCAATTTTCAGGGTCGCGATGCGCGACAGACCTTCTGGTATTATATGCTGCTGCTGTTCATCGGACAGTTTCTGGTGAGCATGATCGTCTCGATCCCGATGTATATCTCGCTGTTCACCGGCATGTTTGAAGCCATGTCGAACGGAATGAGCGAACAGGAAGCCACGCGCACGTTGATGGTCGATATGATCGACCAGATCAAAACGCAGGCGATCATCGGCGCTGTCCTGAACGTGGTGGTTGCGCTGCTGTTCGTCGCGTCTTTTGTGCGCCGCCTTCACGATGCGGGATTCACCGGCTGGATCGCGCTCGCACCGCTGGCGACGCAAGCTTTCAGCGTCATCTATTCGCTCTCCTATCTCGACAAGCTCGAAGAGATGATGGTGACGAATATGGACAATATGGGTGCAGCGGGCGGCGATCCCTTTGCCATGCAGGCCGAGATGGGGCTCTACGGAATGGTCGGCTATGTTGGCTATATCATCGTCATCATCTTTGGCGTGTTCCGCTCCGAAGACGGGCCGAACAAATATGGCGAGGAACCCGTCAGCTTCTAGCTCTTGCGCAAGGGGACCATGCGCGGCACACAGGCGCGCATGATCAGACATTTCGCGATTGCCGCCGTCCTCGTCTCCAGCCCTCTGGCTGCCGACGATCAAACCGAAACCACCGAAGATCCCGCAGCAGACGTCTCCGAAGAGCGTCTGCGCGCCGATATCGATACGCTGGTCGGTTTCGGAACACGCCACACGCTGTCGGAGCAGGACAATCCGACCCGCGGTATCGGCGCGGCGGTTGACTGGGGCCTCGAAACCTTTCGCGGTATCTCCGCCGAATGCGGCGATTGCCTCGAAGTGGTCGCGCCCGAACGCATGGTCTCGGGCCGCCGAATCCCCGAACCTGTTCGACTGCGCAATGCGGTCGCGATCCAGCGCGGCACCGAGCGCCCCAACGAGGTCGTGATCGTGCAAGGGCATATCGACAGCCGTGCTTCGGACGCGCTCGACTGGCAAAGCGATGCACCCGGCGCGAATGACGATGGCTCGGGCACGGTTCTGGTGATCGAGGCGGCGCGTCTGCTTTCGCAGCGCGAATACCCCTCGACCATTATCTACGCACTGCTCTCGGGCGAGGAGCAGGGGCTTTATGGCGGGCGGCTGATGGCCGACTGGGTCGAGGAGCAGGGCTATACCGTCAAGGCGGTTCTCAACAACGATATCGTTGGCGGGTCATGCGGCTCGGACGGCTATTGCGACGACCGCCACGTGCGCGTGTTCTCCGAAGGATTGCGCGCGGATTCGACCGAGGAACTGCGCGCCCAGCAACGGCGGTTCGGCGGCGAAAACGACAGCCCCTCGCGCAATCTCTCGCGCTGGATTGACGGTCTTGCGGACACGACCGATGGCGGGCTCGATGTCCGCCAGATCTGGCGCACCGATCGCATGGGACGGGGCGGGGATCAGATACCGTTCCTCGATGCAGGACTGCCAGCGGTGCGCATCACCGTTGCAGTCGAAGATTACGAACACCAGCATCAGGACCTGCGCACCGAAGACGGCGTGATCTACGGCGACACGCCAGACGAGATGGACTTTGCCTATCTGGCGAAAGTGACCCAGCTCAACATCCGCGCGCTGCATGGCCTCGCGCTGGCGCCGATGCCGCCCAAGGTGACGGCGGATGCGGCCGTGCGGACCGATACGCTGGTGGGTTGGGCCGCGAGCGAGGGCGCCGATCTCTACCACGTCAAGGTACGCGGCACCTCCGATACGGCTTGGCGTTCGTCAACGCCGACGGGCACTGGCGGTGACGAATGGACGACCCGCATCCCTTCGAGCATTGCCGACGCTGAAACCGGCACGATCGAACTCGCCGTTCCCTTGCGCGGGGACGACTGGCTGTTCGGTGTCTCGGCCTGCAATGGCGACTATTGCTCGCCCGTCGCCAGCGCCGTCCCCGGCGGGGCATTCGAGCCCGTTGCGAAAGAAGAGGAATAAACCTCGCAGCAGGTGACTTCGGCCCCGACGCATCCCATATGAGGGGCCAATGGTAAAAAAGAACAACAATTTCCCGCAGGGCCTGCCATCGAAGAAGCAGGTTCTCGACTTCATCCAGTCCTCTGACGAGCCCGCCGGCAAGCGCGAGATTGCGCGCGCCTTCGGCCTCAAGGGGCAGGAGAAGATCAAGCTCAAACATCTGCTAAAGGACATGGCCGAGGAAGGTCTGATCGACGGCAAGAAAACCGCCTATCACCGTATGGGCGGCGTGCCGAAGGTGACCGTGCTGCGCGTTGTCGAGATCGACGACGGCGAAGCGATTGCGGTGCCCGACAACTGGTCGCCGGATTCTCCTGAAAAGCCGCCGCGCCTGACGATCCGCGAGATGAAAGCGAAGGGCGGCAAGCGTCCGCCTGCGCTCAAACGCGGCGACCGCGTGCTTTCGCGCACCGAGGAGCGCGAAAGCGGATGGGTGGCCTATCCGATCAAGAAACTGCCCGCGCGCACCGAAGGGCTGATGGGCGTTGTCGAACTCGACGGGTCGGGCAAGGCCTGGCTCGCGCCGGTCGACAAGCGCGTGCGCAATTCCTCGCCGATCGCCGATCTTGGCGGAGCCGAGGAAGGCCAGCTGGTGCTTGCCGAGCGAGTCGGGCGCTCGGAACGCGCAGGGGTGAAGGTGATCGAGGTCGTGGGCGATCCGCTCGCGCCCAAGTCGTTCAGCCTGATCGCTATCGCCAAGCACGGCATCCCGCACACCTTCCCCGAAGAGACAATCGCGGAAGCAGGCGTGGCAGCCGAGCTGCCGCTTTCGGCGGATCACCGCGAAGACCTGCGCGATCTTCCCATCATCGCTATCGATCCCGCCGATGCGCGCGATCACGACGATGCGATCTGGGCGCAGCCCGACGGCAAGGGGGGCTACAACGCGGTTGTCGCGATTGCCGACGTGTCGTTCTATGTCCGTCCCGGCTCCGCTCTCGACCGCGAGGCGAGGAAGCGCGGAAATTCGGTCTATTTCCCCGACCGCGTCGTGCCGATGCTGCCCGAAGTGCTCTCGGCCGATGTCTGCTCCTTGCGCGAAGGCGAGGACCGCGCTGCCATGGTCGCGCATCTCCATATCGACGCCGAAGGCAAGGTCGAGACTCGCGGCTTCAAGCGGGCGCTCGTGCGCATTCATCAGGTGATCGCCTATGAGGACGCGCAGGCGAAAGTCGACGACGGCAGCGCGCCCGATTATCTGACCCATCTGTGGGGTGCGTGGAAGCTGCTTGCCGAGGCGCGCAAGAAGCGCGATCCGCTCGAACTCGAACTGCCCGAGCGCCGCGTGGTGCTGGGCGAGGACGGCCAGATCGCCGAAATCGCCGTGCGCGAACGGCTCGATGCGCACCGCGTGGTCGAGGATTTCATGATCGCCGCCAATGTCGCGGCGGCCAAGGCGCTCGAGAACAAGAACGCGCCGGTTGTTTACCGCGTCCACGAAGTGCCGAGCCGCGAGAAGCTGATCGCGCTGCGCGATTACATGGCGACGCTGGGCAAGAAGGTCGCGCTGGGGCAGGTCATCACGCCCAGCCTGTTCAACCGCATCCTCAAAGACATCACTGACGAGGCGGAAAAGGCGCAGGTGATGGAGGCGGTGCTGCGCAGCCAGACGCAGGCCTATTACGGTCCGGCCAACGCGGGCCACTTCGGCCTCGCGCTCGGCTCCTACGCGCATTTCACTTCGCCGATCCGGCGCTATTCGGACCTGCTGGTGCACCGCGCGCTGGTCGATGCCTACCGGCTCGAACAGCCCGCGCCGAAGGCCGATCTTCCCGAGACATCGGGACTGTCCGACCGCGACCGCAAGAGCTTGCAGGAAGTCTCCGACGCGATCAGCCAGACCGAGCGCCGTGCGATGGAAGCTGAACGCGACACCATCGACCGCTATGTCGCCGCATGGCTATCGGGGCGCGTGGGCGAAATTTTCGACACCCGCATCACCGGCGTGCAAGGCTTCGGCTTCTTCGCCACCATCGTCGGCCTCGGCGGGGACGGGCTGGTTCCCGTTTCGACGCTCGGCCGCGAACATTTCCGCTATGAGGAAGCCGCGCAGCAACTGGTGGGCGAGGAGAGCGGGAGAACCTACGCCTCTGGCGACCGCCTCAAATTGAAACTGGCTGAATCCAACGCGCTCACCGGCGCGCTCAAATTCGTTCCCGTCGATGCCGACGGAAACGAGATCGAAGCGCGTGGCGGGCGTCCAGCGCCGCGTTACAAGCGGCCGGGTGGCCATAAACCGGGCGGCCAGAAACCTGCCGGCTCGAAGAAAGCGGGCAAATATATGGCTGGAAAGCGCGGGCGTCCGGGCAATATCCGCCATCAGGGGCGGCGCAAGAAGTAACCTCAGACCTCGTGGTCGGCGGTCGCCTCGTCATAATCGCCGGGGATAATATAGAGCGGGCAGGGCAGCTCGCCTGCATGGGCAGCAAAGTGCGTCACCAGCGGCCCCGGCGCACCGCCCGATGCGGCACCGAGGACCAGCGCTGCGACTTCCTTGTGCGTTTCGAGAAACTCGCTGACGATCTTCACGCCCTGTCCGATCTTCACCGAAATCGTCGGCATGATGCCGCTTTCGGCCAGCAGGTTTCCAGCGACGCCATGCGCCAACACTTCGGCGCGATCGCGTGCTTCTTCCTCGATGGTCGCCTGCACGCCGCCGAAGGCGCTGAAGTTCTGCTGCGCGACCAGCGCGAGGATATGCACCGCACCCTGAACCTGCACCGCGCGCCGCGCGGCAAAGCGCATGGCGGCGCGGGCTTCGTCGCTTTCGTCCATGATGACGAGGAATGTGCGCATGACTGCCCCTTTGCTGCGGCGCTCTTTCTCAAGATATCCTGCCAAAAACGCATGATTGCAAGCGCACTGCGGGACTTGCCCCAATCGCCCAAGGCTCTAAACCGTAACGTCACTTGCATTTTGCACACCGGAGTCTGTCCACACCCATGGCAATTGAACTGAAAATGCCCGCCCTCTCCCCGACTATGGAGGAGGGAACACTTGCCCGCTGGCTGGTGAAAGTGGGGGATTCGATTTCCTCGGGCGACATCATGGCCGAGATCGAAACCGACAAAGCGACGATGGAGTTCGAAGCCGTCGACGAAGGCGTGCTTGCCGCGATTGTCGTGGGCGACGGGACCGAGAATGTCGCTGTCGGCACGGTCATCGCCATGCTCGCCGAAGAGGGCGAAGATGTGGATTCGGTAAGCGCGCCGTCGGGCGAAAGCAATTCGGCTGCAAAGGAAGAAGCGGCTTCCGCTCCGACTCCCACTCCGGCCCCCGCGCCGTCGAGCGACGGCGGCCCCAAGGCGAGCCCCGTGGCCAAGCGCATGGCCGCGAACGAAGGCGTGGACCTGAAATCCGTCGAAGGAACCGGACCCAAGGGCCGCATCGTCAAGGCTGACGTCGAAGCGGCAAGCGGAGGCAGCAGCGCCGCGCCCGCACGCTCGGGCGACCGCGTGATTGCCTCACCGCTCGCCAAGAAAATGGCTGGCGAGCAGGATATCGATCTCAAGGATGTCCAAGGCTCGGGGCCGAATGGCCGTATCATCAAGGCCGATATCGACAGCTACGAACCGTCAGCTGCACCCGCGCCCGCTGAAAGCGAAACCGCCAAAAGCGCACCTGCCAAGGACGCCAAGGCAGAGACACCTGCGAAATCCGCACCGGCCAAGCCCGCGAACGATTACGACGCGCCGTTCGAGGAGCAGAAGCTCAACAATGTGCGCAAGGTCATCGCCAAGCGGCTGACCGAAGCCAAGCAGCAGATCCCGCATATCTACCTAACGGTCGATGTGCGTCTCGATCCGCTGCTCAAGCTGCGGGGCGAGCTGAACAAGAGCCTCGAAGCGGACGGGGTGAAGCTCTCGGTCAACGATCTCATCATCAAGGCGCTCGCCCGCGCGCTGCAACGCGAACCGCAGTGCAACGTCAGCTTTCAGGGCGATGTGATGCACCAGTATTCGCGGCAGGATATCTCGGTCGCAGTGGCAGCGCCCACCGGCCTTATCACCCCGATCATCCGCGATGCCGGGCGCAAGGGGCTTGCCGAAATCTCGACCGAGATGAAGGAGCTTGCCGGCAAGGCACGCGACGGAAAGCTGCAACCGCACGAATATCAGGGCGGCACGGCTTCGCTGTCGAACCTCGGCATGTTCGGGACCAAGCAATTCGACGCAGTGATCAACCCGCCGCAAGGCATGATCCTGGCGGTTGGTGCAGGCGAACAGCGCCCCTATGTGGTCGACGGCGCGCTCAGCGTGGCGACGGTGATGAGCGTCACCGGCAGCTTTGACCACCGTGCAATCGACGGCGTGGACGGGGCGAAGCTGCTCGACCAGTTCCGCTCGCTGATCGAGAACCCGATGGGGCTGGTGGTCTGATCGTGAAAGCGCCGGTCTTCCTTTTCACGATCACACTCTCTCTCGCAGCTTGTTCCGGCGAACGGGAAGCGCAAGATATCCGTGATGCGGTTGCCAGCGCCGACAGCGACAGTGCGACCGTCGAGCCTGTTCCGACACCGACCGATCCGGCAGCGGCCTATGAAGGCCCGATTCCGCAGCCGATCATGGTCGGCAGCGACGGGCCGGACATGGATGCCTGCGGCACGCTGGGCGAAGTCGCCAACCTCGATCCCGCTGGCGACAACTACCTTTCGGTCCGCGATGCCCCGAGCACGCTGACCAAGGAGCGCGACCGCCTCGATCCCGGCCAGCGTGTTACGGTGTGCGATAGCGCCGATGGCTGGGTCGGGATTGTCTATTCAAAGATCGACGAGAACTGCGGCGTCAGCAGCCCGGTCGCGACCGAGGAACGATACCTCGGCCCGTGCGCGCAGGGGTGGGTGGACGAACGCTTTGTCGAAATGATCGCGGGTTAGCGGGGAGTGATGACCCGCTGGCTTTCTCTCATTGCCAAGGGCATTGCGATTGCGGTCTTTGCCGCGATGGCCTCATGGGCCTATCTGTTCGCGATTGCGCTGAATGAAGGGCATGGGGTCGAATGGGCGAGGGGGAGCGAGTCAGCGCTCATCTTCTCGGTCGCGTTGCTCGGCACTTTTGCAATCGGATTGCCGATCGCTTTCTTCGCCTATCGCTTTTCCGCCCTGCACATGGCGCAGTCCTTCGTCACGCTCGCGATGGTGGCGGTGCTTTCGGGGATCATGCTGATCCTGGCCAGCTTCGTCGTCGGTGACATGGTGGGCGTGCGTCTGCTCGGCATTCCGGCCTTTATCGCGGCGATCACCTTTGGCCTTCTGGGCTGGTTCTGGATCCTTCGCCCGCAAGAGAAAATCCGTAGAGATACAAAGCATGTCTGACCCGCATTTGATGATCCGTGCCACGGCCATGCCCGCCGACCTCAACCCCTATGGCGGGGTGTTCGGCGGGTGGCTGATGGCGCAAATGGCCCTGGGCGCGGGCGCGCTTGCGAGCCGCACCGGCAAGGCAAAGGCGGTGGTGGTCCACGCGACAGACTTCACCTTTCCCGGTGCGATGGAAGTCGGCGATGAGCTATCAGTCTACTGTCAGGTGATCGCCAAGGGGAACACTTCGCTCACCATCCTCGCAGAAGGGATAGGTCGCCAGCGCAACGGCGAAGCGACTATCAAGGTCAGCGAAGGCACGTTCAAATTCGTGTGCCTCGACGAGAATGATCGGCCAAAGCCGGTGGGAGGCGCGATTGCGTAAGGCCTGTCCTACAGGCAGTGTGATGTGCGATTGCAGCGGTCATGTTGCCGCTCCAACCCATTGCCTTGCGCCGCATTTCCGTCCCTCTTGGGGCAGCCAGGGTTTTTAGCTTCAGGACAGTGTTCCATGTGTTCCATCCTGTAGGAATTGAGAAAAGGTAATCAAGCAATGTCAGCGACTTACGACGTCATCGTATTGGGTTCGGGTCCTGGGGGCTATGTCGCGGCGATCCGCTGCGCGCAGCTGGGTCTGAACACCGCCATCGTCGAGCGCGAGAAGTTGGGCGGGATCTGCCTCAACTGGGGCTGCATCCCGACAAAGGCGCTGCTGCGCTCGGCTGAGATCTACCACTACATGCAGCATGCAGGCGACTACGGCCTTGTCGCGCAAGGGATCGAGGCGGACCTCGAAGCCATCGTGAAGCGCAGCCGCGGGGTCGCGAAACAGCTCAATCAGGGCGTCACGCACCTGATGAAGAAGAACAAGATCACAGTGCACATGGGTGAGGGCACGCTGACCGGTCCGACCTCGATCACAGTGAAGTCTGATGATGGCGAGGAAGAGATCAGCGCTAGCCACGTGATCGTCGCCACCGGTGCACGCGCCCGCGACCTGCCGTTTGCACCTGCCGACGGGGAACGCATCTGGACCTACCGCACCGCCATGACCCCGCCTGAGAAGCCGAGCAAGCTGCTGGTAATCGGATCAGGCGCAATCGGNATCGANTTNGCNAGCTTCTACAACGACATNGGCGTCGATGTGACCGTGGTCGAGATGCTCGACCGTATCGTGCCGGTAGAGGATTCCGAAGTCTCGGCGTTCCTCGAAAAGAGCCTTACCAAGCAGGGCATCACGGTGATGACCGGCGCGGGTGTCGAGGACCTCAAGTCCGACGGCAAGGGCGTCAGCGCGTCGATCAAGGACAAGGACGGCAATGTCGAGACGACCGAGTTCAGCCACTGCATCGTCGCGATCGGGATCGTCCCCAACACCGAGAACATCGGGCTGGAAGATCACGCCGAGATGGACCGCGGCTTCATCCAGATCGACCCCTATGGCCGCACCAAGACAGACGGCCTGTGGGCTATCGGCGACTGCACCCCCGGTCCGTGGCTGGCGCATAAGGCGAGCCACGAAGGTGTCACCGCCGCCGAAGCCATCGCGCAGGAACTGGGCAATAGCGAGGTTCACCCGCACCCGCTCAATCGCAACGCCATTCCGGGCTGCACTTACTGCCACCCGCAGATCGCCAGCGTCGGCATGACCGAGGCGAAGGCGAAAGAGGAAGGCTACGAAGTCAACGTTGGCAACTTCCCCTTCATGGGCAATGGCAAGGCGATCGCGCTCGGCGAGGCAGAGGGCTTCATCAAGACCGTGTTCGATGCGAAGACCGGCGAACTGCTGGGCGCGCACATGATCGGTGCGGAAGTAACCGAGCTGATCCAGGGCTACACCGTGGGTATGACGCTGGAGACAACCGAAGAAGAGCTGATGCAGACGGTGTTCCCGCATCCGACACTGTCCGAGATGATGCATGAAAGCGTGCTCTCGGCCTATGGCAAGGCGCTCCACATCTGATGGCTGACACCGCCGAGAAGCTGGGCGGCGAGGACTGGTCGGGCGAAATGGGCGAGCGCTGGCTCGCCAATCTCGACCGGTTCGAAGCCATGATCGCCCACATCGGCGAAGCGCTGATCGAACGGGCAGGGCTGGCCGAGGGTGAACGGGTGGTCGATCTCGGCTGCGGCGGCGGAGCGACGACACGGGCGATTGCCGGACGCGTTGCGCCGGGCGGTGAGGCGATCGGTCTCGATATCGCGCCGATGCTGATTGCCGAGGCGCGCAAGCGGTCCGAAGGCATTGCAGACATCGCCTTCGAATGCGGCGATGCCGCAAGTGTCACGCTCGAAGGCGCGCCTTACGACCGCATGATCTCGCGCTTCGGTTCGATGTTCTTTCCTGAGCCACACAAGGCCTTTGCCAACCTCCACGCCATGCTCAAACCCGGTGCGCGGCTCGATCTCGCGGTCTGGGGACCGCCGCGTGACAATGCGTGGATGATGGAGATGATGGGCGTGGTCCGCTCGCATGTCGATGTCCCGCCCGCAGAACCGCGCGCGCCGGGACCCTTTGCATTCGAAGACTTGGACTACCTCGGCGAAGTGCTCGATGCGGGCGGATTCGGTAGCGTCGAGGTCGAGCCCTACAACGGCCAGCAGGCGATTGGCGGACCCGACACTCCGCCCGAGGAAGCCGTGCGCTTCGTGCTTTCGTCACTCGGCGTGGGACGCGTGCTGGACGAACAGCCCGAGGCGATCCGCGACGCCGCCGTTGCCGACATGCTGTCGCTGTTCGAGCGCAACTATGTGGCAGGCGAAGGCGTGATGCTCGGCTGCAAGGTCTGGTTGGTGACCGCAAAGGCGTGAAGTAAGTGGCGGACAGGGTGGGATTCGAACCCACGGAGGGCTTTCACCCTCGGCGGTTTTCAAGACCGCTGCATTCAACCGCTCTGCCACCTGTCCGCGTGGAAAAGCGCGCTAGCGTTGCAGGCGGCTATTGTCACGCCCCTTCGTGGGCTTAGAAGCGAAAGTCATGGCTCAAGGCACGCACGACTTCTCGCCCGATCCGCGCAATGACGCGATCCTGATCAGCGTCAACGGAACGCTCACCCCTCGCGCCGAGGCCAAGGTTTCGGTCTTCGACAGCGGGTTCATGCTCGGAGACGGAGTGTGGGAAGGGCTGCGCCTCCACCGCGGCAAAATCGCCTTTCTCGAAGCGCATCTCGACCGGCTGTATGAGGGCGCGAAGGCGATTGCGATGGACATCGGCCTGACGCGAGAAGAGCTGACTGGCCGCATCGACGATGTGATCGACGGCAACTCGATGCGCGATGAGGCGGGGGTGCACATCAGGCTGATGGTCACACGCGGCATCCGCTCCACGCCCTATCAGGACCCGCGCGTGGTGATCAGCCCTGCAACCATCGTCATCATTCCGGAATACAAAGCGCCGCTGCCATCGACGATCGAGACCGGCATACGCCTGTTCACCGTTCACGTTCGCCGCGGTGATCCGGCGGTGCAGGACCAGAAGCTCAACTCGCACAGCAAGCTGAACTGCATCACAGCCTGTATTCAGGCCACGCAAGCCGGAGCAGACGAGGGGCTGATGCTCGACCCGCACGGCTTTGTGGCGACCTGCAATTCGACGCACTTCTTCATCGTTCGCAAAGGCGAAGTGTGGACATCGAGCGGCGATTACTGCCTCGGCGGGATCACGCGCGCGAACGTCATTCAGGTCTGCCGCGAGGCGGGTATTCCGGTGTTCGAAAAGAACTTTTCGCTGACAGACGTCTATGGCGCGGACGAGGCGTTTGTGACGGGCACATTTGCAGGGGTCGTGCCAGTGACCGAGGTCGACGGGCGCGCACTCACACCGTCACGCGGGCCGATGGTCGAGCGGCTGCAAACCCTCTACCGCGACCTAATGGACCGCGACTGCCAATGACGACCAAAATTGCCATGTGGTCCGGCCCGTGCAATATCTCGACCGCGATGATGCGCAGCTTCTCTGCGCGCTCTGACTGTGCGGTGAGCGACGAGCCGTTTTACGGCGCTTTCCTCAAAGATAGCGGCGAACCGCACCCCATGGCGGCAGAAACCATTTCCGATATGGATTGCGACTGGGAAAGCGTGCTGCAAGCGCAATCGGGGCCGGCGCCGGGCGACAAACCCGTTTGGTATCAAAAGCACATGCCGCATCACATGATCGGCCCGGTCGATATTCTCGATATGCCTGACCACACGCATGCCTTCCTGATCCGCGCGCCCGAACGCGTGGTGGCGAGCTATCGCAACAAGAACGAATTGCGCAGTCCCGAGATGCTCGGTTTTGCGCAGGTGCGTGCGTATTTTGAGCGCGAGGCCGATCGTTCTGGCAAGCCCCCTCCGGTGGTCGATTCCGACGCAATCCTTGCCAATCCCGCCGGTCAGCTGGAGGCGCTTTGCAGTGCCATCGGCATCGCATGGGATCCCGCCATGCTTCGCTGGGAAAAGGGCCCGCATCCCGATGACGGTATCTGGGGCGCGCATTGGTATGACAAGGTGAACGCGTCGACCGGCTTTGGCGCAGCGCCCGCGGCGATGCCGCTGCTCGACGGGGCGTATGCAAAAACCGCCGAGGCGTGCCGTGAAGACTATGAGTTCATGCTACAATATGCGATCACAGCGTAACACTTTCGGGTGACACGGCGATTGGCGCTCATTCGCGGTTCACCCTAGAACAGAGATATCTCCAAGCATGCCCTTCAGTCGCCTCGCATCTTTTGCCATTCTTCTCACTGCCAGCGTTGCATTGGGGGTTGTCGCCGCTCCTGTTCCGACGCAGGCTCAGGTCGCCGCGCGCGACGGGATCGGCTTCGACGCCTATCTTGAACAGATCAAGGCGCGTGCGCGTTCGGAAGGTGTGCGTGAAGCGACGATCCAACGCATGACGGCGGGGCTCACGCCCAATGATCGGGTCATCCGCCTCGATCAGGGCCAACCGGGCACGCCGACCTCGCGCGGTTATCCTGCGCTCGCACCCTATATCCGCACCCATGTGAACCCGCAGCGGATTGCCGGCGGCAAGCGCGTCTATAGTTCGGAGAGCGGCATCCTGCGCGCGGTCGAGGCCGAATATGGCGTTCCCGCCTCGATCATCGTCGCGATCTTCGGCCATGAAACCGCCTACGGTCAGATCAAGGGCGATTTCGATCTGTCGCGCAGCCTTGCTACGCTTGCCTGGGAAGGCCGCCGCCGCGAATTGTTCGAGAACGAATGGATCGCGCTGATGAAGGTCGCGGACAAGGGATATTCGCGGAGTGAGCTGGTCGGCAGCTACGCTGGTGCATTCGGCAATCCGCAGTTCCTCCCCTCGGTCTATATGCGCCTCGCCACGGATGGCGACGGAGACGGACGCGCGAATATCTTCAGCAACCGCGCCGATACTTTCGCTTCCATCGCGAATTATTTCCGCGACGCCGGGTGGCGCACGGGGCAGCCGTGGGGCGTGCGCGCCGCCGTGCCGGGCGGGTTCAACGTCGATGCCTACAAATCCGAACTGGTCTCCCCGGTCTGCTCGCGCGTCCATGAACGCCACAGCCAGTGGAAGACGGTGCGCGAATGGCGCGCTCTGGGTGTTCAGCCACAGAGCTACCTTGGCGATGATGTGCTGACCTCGCTATTCCAGCCTGACGGTCCGGGAACGCCCGCGTGGCTCCTCACTGGCAATTACCGCGTGATCCTCGAATACAATTGCTCGAATTATTACGCTATGAGCGTCGGACTGCTGGCTGACGAAATCGTGAACTAACGCCTCGGGCGGCCTCGCCATCGGGCGGGCTGCGGCCTATATCGCTCCGGTGTTTGCACGCTTTTTCCAGATTCCGGCCCTCGTTGCCGCTTCTATGCTGTCTTCGGCGGCGCTCGCGCAGTCTGCGCCCGCCATTCCCGATGCGGACGAGGTTCCCATCGCTATTCTGGTCGATATCACCAGCGGGCAGGTGCTCCACGCGCGCGCGGCGGACCGTCGTTTCGTCCCCGCCTCGATTACCAAGGTGATGACGCTCTTCACCGCTTTCGAGCGGATTGAGGACGGCACTCTGGACCCGCGCCAGACCATGACCATGCGCGATGAGACATGGCAGCAATGGCATGGTGAAGGCTCGACCATGTGGATCAATGCGGGCGACCGCGTGACCGTGGACGATCTGCTGCTCGGGATCGCCAACATCTCTGCCAATGACGCGTCGATCATTCTTGCCGAAGGGCAGGCGGGTTCGGTGGCGCAATGGACCGCGGCGATGAATGCCGAGGCAAGGGCGCTGGGCATGGTGAACAGCCACTTCGGCACGCCGAACGGCTGGCCCGACGAAGGCGGAACCTTCACCACGGCAAATGATCTGGTGAAACTGGCCGAAGCCTTGATCGAGCGGCATCCCGACAAGTTCGGTTACTACATCGGGCGCAGCGGCTTCAGCTACAATGGCATTACCCAGACGAACCACGATCCGATGATCGGGCGCCTGCGCGGGGCTGACGGCATCAAAACCGGCTTCACAAACGAAGCGGGCTTCGGCTTTCTGGGAACCGCCCAGCGTCGCGGGCAGAGGTTGGTGCTCGTGGTCGCAGGTGTTGATCGCAGCCCCGTGCGCGCACGCGCGGCACGCAATTACATGGAATGGGGCTTTACCGCATTCGAGCGCGAGCGCCTTTTCGACGAAGGCCAGACGGTCGGCGAAGCGCGCGTGCAGGGCGGCAGTGCGCGCCGCGTTGCGCTGACCACCGACCGTGCCGTCTTCGTCAATGTGCCGGATGGACGCGTGGGAGAGCTCAAGGCTTCGATCGTCTATGACGGCCCGATCCGCGCCCCCTTTGAACGCGGCGACCGGATCGCGACGCTGGAGATCGATGTCCCCGGCATGGAACCGGCGCGTGTCCCGCTGATTGCGGGAGAAACGGTCAGCGAAGCGGGTTTCTTTGCGCGGATATTCAACGGTGTTGCGGGGTGGTTCTCGTGAGCCAGTCCGCGCGCGGCAAATTTATCGCTTTCGAAGGCGGGGAGGGCACGGGCAAGTCCACGCAGACCCTGCTGCTCGCCAATGCACTTCGCGAACTCGGCAAACGGGTCGAGATCACGCGTGAGCCGGGCGGCACTCCTGGGGCTGAGGCGATCCGCCAGTTGTTGCTCCATCCCCCCGGCGAAGGGTGGCAGGCAGAGGCCGAGGCGCTCTTGTTTGCAGCCGCTCGCTCCGACCACGTCGCGCAATTGATCAATCCTGCGCTCGAGAACGGCGCTTGGGTGGTGAGCGACCGCTTTGTCGATTCGAGCCGCGCCTATCAGGGTGGAGCAGGGGGACTGGGCGATGACGCCATCATCGCGCTCCACCAGTTTGGCACCCACGGCATGCGCCCCGATTGCACCGTGCTGCTCGAGGTGGATGAAGCCCGCCTTGCGCAGCGTTTGAACGAACGCGACGGCGATACTAGCGACGCAATCGGCGGGCGCAGCGCCGACTATCACCGCAAGGTCGCGCAAAGCTTTCGCGCTTTGGCCGAGGCTGATCCGGAAGGCTTTGTCGTGATCGATGGCATCGGAACGCCTGAGGAGGTCCATGCACGCGTCATGGCCGCGCTCGCGCCGTTGCTGGACGAGCGCACATGACAGAATGGCTCAACCACGAAGCCGCATGGCGTGAGTGGCGCACAGCGATGGCAGGACAGCGCATGCATCACGGATGGATGCTTGCGGGCAAGAGCGGGTTGGGCAAGCTCGACTTCGCCCATGCCGCGGCCCGCGAACTCGTGGCCGAAGAGGGCGTTCAACAGCCCGCCGAACACCCCGACATCCTGACCGTCACCTTCGGTCCCAAGGACAAGAAAGCGGCCAGCGCCCAAGAGGCTGGCAAGCCTTACGAACTTTCCAACGTCATCAAGGTGGAGCAGGTCCGCGACATGGAGCGCCGTCTGCACACTCGCCCGACATTGGGCTCACGGCGCGTGGTGATCGTGCAGCCCGCCGACGAGATGAACCGCAATGCAGCCAACGCGCTGCTCAAAAGCCTTGAAGAGCCGCCCGCGGGCACATTCTTCATGCTCATCACGCATCGCCCCTCGCGGTTGCTCCCGACGATCCGCTCGCGCTGCCGTATTCTGCGGTTTCCCAATCTCACCGATGCGCAGCTCGAGACAATGCTGGCAGCATCCGATACGGGCGCAACCGGCGATGCGCGACTGGCTGCGATCAAGGCGGCGGAAGGGTCTTATGGCGCGGCACTGAGATTTGCCGAGCAAGACCTCGGCCCTGTGGCGGCAACGATCACCAGATTGCTGACCAAAGGCGATCCCGATCTCAGCGGACGGGCTGACCTCTCGCGGCTCATCGGTGGACGGGCCGACCGTGCGCGCCTTGATGCCGTGTTCGAGCTTGCCCAGGCGCTCACCGCCGACCTTGCCCGCACAACCGAGAACCCCGCACAACGCGCGTCCCTGATCGACGCGCACGGCGAGTTGGTCACGCTTGCCGCTCAGGCGCCGACCTATAATTTCGACACCGGCCTGCTCTCGGTCGAAATCGGCAGCTTGCTCATGCGCGCCGCCCCGTCTAGCGACCATGCCCATGTCCGAAGCTAACACCTCCCCCTTCTATATCACCACCGCGATCAACTATCCCAACGGCCGCCCGCACATCGGGCACGCCTATGAGGCTATCGCGGCAGACGTCATCGCCCGTTTCCAGCGCGCAATGGGCCGCGATGTGCGGTTTCAGACCGGCACTGACGAACACGGCCTCAAAATGGCGCGCAAGGCCGAGGAGCAAGGCCGCACGCCGCGTGAACTGGCCGACGAAATGTCGGGCTATTTCCACAGCATGGACGAGGCTCTTAATATCAGCTTTGATCGATTCATCCGCACAGTTGAAGATGATCACCACCGTGCGAGCCAGGCAATCTGGGAGCGTATGGAAGCAGCGGGTGACCTCTATCTCGACCGCTACGAAGGCTGGTACTCGGTCCGCGACGAGGCCTATTACGACGAAAGCGAACTGAAAGAGGGCGAGGGCGGTGCCAAGCTCTCCCCGCAGGATACGCCGGTCGAATGGACCGTCGAGGAAAGCTGGTTCTTCCGCCTGTCGAAATATCAAGAGCCGCTGCTCGAACTGCTGAAAACGCCGGGCTTCCTCGAACCGGCAAGCCGCCGCAACGAGATGATCGCTTTCGTCGAGCAGGGGCTGCGTGATCTCTCGGTTAGCCGCACCAGTTTCGACTGGGGTGTAAAGGTTCCGGGCTCGGACAATCACGTCATGTATGTGTGGGTCGATGCGCTCACCAACTATCTGACCGGACTGGGTTTTCCCGACGAAACCGATAACATGTCGAAGTTCTGGCCGGCCAGTCTGCACCTGATTGGTAAGGACATTGTCCGCTTCCACACGATCTATTGGCCCGCTTTCCTGATGAGCGCCAATCTGCCGATTCCGCAAAAGGTGTTCGGTCACGGCTTCATCCTCGCACGCGGCGGCGAGAAGATGTCAAAAAGCGCTGGCAACGTTGCCGACCCGCTTGAACTGGCAGAGCAATTCGGGGTCGATGCCCTGCGTTATTTCCTGATGCGCGAAGTCGCGTTCGGCAAGGACGGCAGCTATTCGGCCGAGGCCATTGTAGAACGCTCCAATGGCGAGCTTGGCAACGCTTTCGGAAATCTCGCGCAGCGCACTTTGGGCTTTATTGCCAAAAACCTCGAAGGCCGACTTCCGGTCAACAATGGCTTCACCGAGGACGACAATGCTTTGTTTGCGGCGGTCGAGAAAGCGGTTTCTACCGACATCCCTGAAGCTTTCGAAGTACTTGCGCTCCAGCAAGGCGTCGAGGCCTGGCTCCAAGCCTGCTTCGCCTGCAACGCCTATATCGACGCGCAGGCGCCGTGGACTTTGCGCAAGACCGAACCCGAGCGGATGGAGACCGTGCTTGCAACACTTTACATCTGCATCGCCCGCCTAGCCGCTGCGATCGGGCCGGTAATCCCCGCAAGCAGTGCCAAGCTGCTCGATACGATGGGCGTTCCTGCAGATGCCCGCAGCTACGCCGGAATTCTGGGCGAGTGGTATGAGCAACTGGCCGGCGGCGGCTTCCGCATCGAAGGCCCCAAGCCGCTGTTCCCGCGCCTCGAATTGCCTGCCGAGGACGCGGCCTGATGCTGATCGATAGCCACTGCCATCTTGAGTACAAAGGCCTCGTCGAAGACCAGCAAGGCGTTTTGGCCCGCGCACGCGAGGTGGGGGTGGGGGCCTTCCTCAATATCTCGACCCGTCAAAGCGAGTGGGACCAGGTCGTCGGTACTGCCAACCGCGAGAGTGACGTTTTTGCGAGCGTCGGCATCCACCCGCACGAAGCCGATATGCACGAAGACCTCGGGCGCGAAGTGCTGTTCAACGCCACCGAAAACGCGCGTGTCATCGCGATTGGCGAGACAGGGCTCGACTATTTCTACGAACATTCGGACCGCGTAACGCAGGCCAGGCTGTTCCGCATGCACATCGATGTCGCGCGCGAAACGGGTCTGCCCGTCATCATTCATACCCGCGATGCCGAGGACGACACTTTTGAAATTCTCGAGGATGAAATGGGGAAGGGGGCCTTCCCGGCGCTCATCCATTGCTTCACCGCATCGGCCGACTTCGGGCGCAAAGTGCTCGAGCTGGGCCTCACCATCTCGTTGTCCGGCATTGTGACGTTCAAGAATGCCAAGGAATTGCAGGAAGCGGCCAAGCAAGTGCCCGACGACCGGCTGCTGGTGGAAACGGACAGCCCCTTTCTCGCGCCTGTGCCCAATCGCGGGAAAACCTGCGAGCCCGCTTTCGTGGCCGACACCGCGCGTTTTGTGGCCGAGCTGCGCGGAACGGAAGAAAGCCGACTGGCTGACGTCACGACCGCCAATTTCAAGCGGCTTTTCAGCAAGGCCTCGCTGTGAAGCTCATCATGCTCGGATCGGGCACCTCGACGGGCGTGCCGCGTGTCGGAGGTGAGGACGGTACCGGCGACTGGGGCGATTGCGACCCCAATGAGCCGCGGAACAGACGCACCCGCGTCTCGATCGCTATCGAGAGCGATGAAGGTAAGCGCGTGCTGATCGACACCTCCTCCGATTGCCGCGCACAGCTGCTGGCGGCGCGGATCAATCGCATTGATGCGGTGTTCTGGACGCACGACCACGCCGATCACTGCCACGGCATCGATGATCTGAGGGTGCTTCGCTATGGACGCGGCGGGCCCATTCCCGCCTATGCCGAGACCGAAACCGTGCGGCGATTGCGGCAGCGCTTCGGCTATGTGTTTGCAGGGCAGGACGGCTACCCGACCATTTGCAGTCTCGACACGCTCGACCGGCTTAAGATCGTCGCAGGCTTCGGGGTCGAATGGTGCCAAATGGCTCATGGCCCCGGCGAAACCACCGGCTATCGCTTTGAAGCCGATGGCAAGTCCATTGCCTATGCCACGGATTTTTCTGCAATTTCCGAAGAGATGATCGAACTGTTCGAGGACGTCGATATTCTCGTTAGTGATTGCCTGCGCCGCGATCCGCATCCGACCCATGCGCATCTAGCCATGGCGATCGAACTGGGAGAGCGTTGCGGTGCGAAGCGCGTGGTGCTGAGCCATCTCGACAAGAGCATGGATTACCGCACGCTGGTTGATGAAGTACCCGAGTTTGTCACCGTGGGCTATGACGGGTTGGAGATGACCGCATGAACGAAGCATCCATTCTTTCGATCATCCTCATGCTTGGCTGGCTCGTTCTCGTTGGCAGCGCCATGGCGAGTTTCCGGCTCGGTTGGAGCAAGATGCTGAAGCTGGCACTGGTTTGGCTGGCAATCTTTGTTGGGCTGTTCCTGATCGCAGATCTCTTCGGGGCGAGGTTGCCAACCTAGGCACTACAGCCTCACATTTAACATAATATATATTATCATTCTACCGCAGCATGCTAAGACAGACCCCCTCGCAAATGACCGAAACCGCCCCATCAGCCCAAATGGAACGCCTCCTCGCAATCATGGCGAAGCTGCGCGATCCGGTTGACGGTTGCGAATGGGATCGTGCGCAGGATTTCTCGACAATCGCGCCGTACACGATCGAAGAAGCTTACGAAGTCGCCGATGCGATCGAACGCGACGATATGGCTGATCTCAAAGGCGAACTCGGCGATTTGCTGTTCCAGGTCGTGTTCCATTCCCGCATGGCCGAAGAAGCCGGCCATTTCCGCTTCGAGGATGTCGCACAGGCAATCAGCGACAAGATGGAAGCCCGGCACCCGCATATCTTCGGCGACGAAAGCGGCACCATGACCAATGCGCGCTGGGAAGACCTGAAGGCGTCAGAACGCGCCGAAAGCGGTTCGACAAGCGCGATGGACGGTGTTGCCAAGGCGCTGCCAGCCTTGTTGCGGTCAGAAAAGCTGCAGAAGCGTGCGGCGCGTGTCGGCTTCGAATGGCACGATGTCAAAGGACCGCGCGAGAAGCTCGAAGAGGAGCTGGTTGAACTCGACGAAGCAAGCGAAGCGGAGCGCCTCGTCGAAGCCGGTGACGTGCTGTTTGTCGCCGTCAATATCATCCGGCGCTACGGAGTCGATGCCGAGGCTGCCCTGAAGGCATCCAACGCCAAGTTCGAGCGCCGCTTCCGCCAGATGGAGGACATGGCAGCAGCCGACGGAACCGACTTCACCACGCTCTCACTCGACGATCAGGAAGCATATTGGCAGAGGGTCAAAGCTGCAGAAAAATCAGCTTCATAGGGTCGAGTATTGACCCAATTCCTTCGGATTCAAGCGCACCGTCAAACGCCGCAAAGGCCCCTGTTCCCCTTCCCCGGCATCCTCTTCTTCGAGCACTTCGCCATGCGCATGAAGCCATGCGATGCGTCGCCCATCCGACACCGGTAAAGTTACCGTCACTTCGCTCGCCTTTTCCGTGAGCATATCGCCGATGGTCGCCGCAAATTCCTCGACACCGTCGCCGGTTACAGCTGAAACGAGCACCGCCTCGTGTCCAGTTGCCGCCTCTTGCAGTTCGGCCAGAACATCTTCCGATAGCAGATCGGCCTTGTTCCAGACTTCGAGGATCGGAATCTCGCTCGTCCCGCTTTCGGCATCGACCACGCCCAGATCGGCAAGCACTTCAAGCACTTGCTTCTTTTGAGCGGCATGCGCCGGGTTCGCCATATCGCGCACGTGGCAGATGATGTCCGCCGCGGTGACTTCTTCAAGCGTGGCACGAAAAGCAGCGACAAGCTGGGTCGGCAAGTCTGAAATGAAGCCGACCGTGTCCGAGAGGATTGCCTTCTCAACGCCGGGAAGACTGATCGCGCGCATCGTCGGGTCGAGCGTTGCGAACAGGAGGTCTTCCGCCATCACTTCTGCACCGGTCAAACGGTTGAAAAGCGTCGATTTTCCTGCGTTGGTATAGCCCACCAGTGCCACCACCGGCCAAGGCGCCCTTCCCCGCCGCTCACGGTGCAGAGCGCGGGTTTTGCGGACCTGTTCGAGCTCGCGGCGGAGTCGCCCCATGCGCTGCCGGATCATGCGCCGGTCGGCCTCGATCTGGGTTTCGCCCGGACCACCAAGGAAGCCGAAGCCACCGCGCTGGCGCTCAAGGTGGGTCCATGAACGCACAAGGCGGCTCTGCTGATAATCGAGATGTGCGAGTTCGACCTGCAAGCGCCCTTCTGCGGTCGCGGCACGTTCCCCGAAAATCTCTAGGATCAGCCCCGTTCGGTCGATCACCTTACGCTTCAGCTTGTCTTCGAGATTGCGCTGCTGGATTGGCGTCAACGCACCGTCGACGATGACCAGCTCGCACTCATATTGCTCGCACCAAACGGCGATATTCTCGACCTGACCCGAACCGAACAGCGTGTTCGGCTGCATTTGCCGCACGGGCAGGACAGCCGAATGTTCAATGATCACGCCAATGGCAAGCGCAAGCCCCTCGGCCTCAGCCAATCTCTCAGCCGAATCAAGGTCATAGGAGAAGCTCCTCACGTCGGGGCACAGCACAAGGGCCCGCGCCCCGCGGGTCACTTCATCGAGCAGATTGTCGTCGAAACTCAGTAGTCGGCCCCGTCATCATAGTCGTCGTCGTCATCATCGCCCGACAGATCGACCGGGCTAGCAGGCTGGATGGTGGAAACAGCGTGCTTGTACGCCAGTTGCACCGCGCCGTCGCGTTCGAGGAGCATGCAAAACAGGTCATAAGCGGCGATCCGGCCCTGCAGCATCACGCCGTTGACAAGGAACATCGTCACCTGGACTTCGGCTTCGCTCACACGGCTAAGGAACACATCCTGCAACAGGCGCTGCTTGCCGCCCGCGTCACGATTGCCGAATTGCTCGGCATCGACCGGACCGCCCGGCATGATCGTGGAGATTGCGTGCTTATAGACCAGTTGCGATTGTCCATCACGCCGCAGCAGGATCGAAAAATTATCGAACCACGTCACAATACCCTGAAGTTTCACACCTTTTACCNGGAACATCGTCACCGGTATCTTGTGCTTGCGCAGCAGGTTGAGAAAAGCGTCTTGCAGATTGCCCTGCTTCGAACCGCCGCCGCCGGATGAGCGCTTTGCAGGCTCAGCGGGCGCGGCCGTGCTCGGCTGCGGACGGGGGCGTGGAGAGAGAGTTCGCCCAGTGGACATATTTATGCTCCTATTGTTGTTGGCGGCCGCCATTACGGTCCGCGGTTACGGCACAGGTTTAGGGGGACCTGCGTCTCAGGGCATATAATGGCGATTAGGTGCGCTTGCGGCAATGCCTGAATTTATGACAAGCATTGATGGAGTTGTGAGCGGGCTCAATCCTCGCCCTTGCGCTCCGCTTCGCGGCGATCCGCCATGCCCAAGAGCTTGAGCTTGCGGTGCAAAGCCGAACGCTCCATCCCGATAAAGGTCGCTGTCTTCGAGATATTGCCCGAAAAACGGCGGATCTGGATCGTCAGATACTCACGCTCGAAGCTTTCTCGCGCCTCGCGCAGCGGCACGCCCATCATGGTCGACAGGCCCGACCCTGCCCCCGCCAACCGGCCTCCGGTAATCTCGGCCGGAAGCATGTCGGTTTCGACCACGGTCAGCCGTTCGCGCGGGGTCATGATGATCGTGCGCTCGACGACATTGCGCAGCTGACGGACATTGCCCGGCCAGTCATAGGCCTGCAGCGCCGCCATAGCTTCTTCGCTGATTTCGGGCGGCGGGATGCCCTGATCGTTCGAATAGCGCGTGAAGAAATGCTCGGCGAGCGCGGGAATATCGTCGCGGCGGTCGGCCAGCGAGGGGATCGCGACCGGCACCACGTTGAGGCGGTAGAACAGATCCTCGCGGAACCGTTTTTCCTCCATCTCCACGGCGAGATCGCGGGTGGTCGAGGAAACCACGCGCACATCGACGCCGATCTGGCGCGTGCCGCCGACACGGACGAAGCTCTGTTCGGTCAGAACACGCAGGATGCGCGCCTGCGTCGAAAGCGGCATGTCGGCGACTTCATCGAGATAAAGCGTGCCGCCGTCGGCGGTTTCAAGAAGGCCGGGCCGCACCTGCTTGCCGTCGGCTTCCTCACCGAACAGTTCCTGTTCGAAACGTTCAGGCGTGATGCGGGCCGAATTGACCAGCACAAAGGCGTTTTCGGAGCGGTTCGACCAGGCGTGTAACATGCGCGCGGCGACTTCCTTACCCGCCCCTGCAGGTCCTGAAATCAGCACGCGGCTGCCGGTGTTCGCGACCCTTTTCAGCGTCGCACGCACCGCGTTGATCGCGCTGGAATTGCCGGTGAAATCGGTCCCGCCCCAGCTCGCATCGCGCAAGTTGGTGTTCTCGCGCCGGAGCCGTTCGGTCTCGGTCGCGCGTTCGACGAGCAGCAGCAGGCGTTCGGCCTCGAAGGGCTTTTCGATGAAGTCCATCGCGCCGCGACCCACGGCGGACACGGCGGTGTCGATATTGCCGTGGCCGGAAAAGATGATCACCGGCAAATCGGGCTCGCGCGTTTTGATCGCGTCCAGCGTTTCGAGCCCGTCCATGTCGCTGCCGTGCAGCCATACGTCGAGCAGAACGAGACTGGGGCGACGTTCATCGATCGCGGCGAGCGCGCTGGTCGAGTCAGCGGCGGTGCGGCACTCATAGCCTTCATCGCCCAGCACGCCTGCAACCAGCTCGCGAATATCGCGTTCGTCATCAACAATCAGGATTTCGAGGGCCATTAGCCTCTCCTCACGGGGGTAGTGTCGGGGGTGTTGAAAGAAGCGAAGCAGATCATGCGGCCTCGCTATCATTGGGGTCCGGGTATCGGGCGAAACGCAAGGTCACCATTGTGCCCCCGCCTTCGGCGCTGGCGAAACTCATATCGCCGCCGTGCTCGTCGACGATCTTGTTGACGATGGCGAGGCCGAGGCCGGTGCCTTTCTCGCGGGTGGTGACATAAGGCTCGACGATCCGTTCGCGGTCGCTGGGAAGGCCGATGCCGTTGTCTTCAACCACGATGGCGACCCATTTGCCCACGTCGGACATCGTGACCGCGATCCGGCCCTTGTAATCCTCGCCAGCCTCGGCAGCCTGTGCTTCGACAGCCTCGACTGCGTTCTTGAGGATGTTGGTCATCGCCTGACCAAGCTGGTGCCGGTCGCAGCGAATCTCGCGGGTGCCGAGAGCCTTTGCGTCCTCGCTGAATTCGATCTGCGGATGCGCGACCTGCTGGAGGAAGATTGCCTGCCTCACCAGATCGAGCGCGTCTTCCTGCCTGAAAACAGGCTTGGGCAGCCGCGCGAAGGAGGAGAACTCGTCGACCATCTTCCGAAGATCACCGACCTGCCGCACGATGGTGCTGGTCAACTCGTCAAACAGCTCGCCGTCTTCTTCCGACACCTGCTTACGATAGCGCCGTTTGAGCCGCTCGGTCGCAAGCTGGATCGGGGTAAGCGGGTTCTTGATCTCGTGGGCAATCCGGCGCGCAACGTCCGACCACGCCGCCTGACGCTGGTCGAGCAGTTGGCGGGTAATGTCTTCGAAGGTCACCACATGCCCGCTCGAACCAGGGGCCACTTTCACCGCAAGAGTAAGCAGGTCGGAGCCGCGCGGATGGGTGACAATCGCCCGCTCCTTGCCTTCGCGAACCATGGCGCAGATTTCGGGAGCCAGCACCGTCAGCGACTGGCCGACGAGATCACCTGCCTCGCCATCGGACAGAAGCGACTGTGCAGAGCCGTTCATCAGCTGCACACGATTGTCTTCATCGACCGAAATCACACCCGCAGTTACGGATTCGAGCACCGCTTCGGTAAAGGCACGGCGGTCGTCGATCTGGCGGTTGGCGCTGACCAGAGCGTCGGTCTGCTTTTCCAGCTGCGCGGTCATGCGATTGAAAGCGCGGTTGAGAAGGCCGATTTCGTCAGCCCCCGTTCGCCCCTCGACGCGCAAGGTGAAATTGCCCTGCCCCACCTTGCGCGCAGCACCGACAAGGTCGGTCAGCGGCTGCACCTGCCGGTCTGCGAAGCGAAGCGCAAACCAAACGGCAATGCCCACCAGAAGCAAGCTCATCGCCACCAGTGCCACGTTGAAGCGCAATTGCAGCGTGCGTGCGTCGTTCGTGAGCGTTTCGTATGTGCCCGCAATCGCCTGTGCTCGGGTCCAGGCGTTGAAGACGTTCTCTTCGGTAGTGCGGGCGTTGTAGAGATAAATTCCTGCTTCCCGGTCGATGGGCGCAATTGCCGCAATCCGTTCCGGACTGGCCTCGACCACCACCAGCCTACCGGTATCCAGCGCGGCGAGTGATTTCTCGGCAAAGGGAACGGGGTCATAGCCTTCGACGAGGTTGAGCGCCGCCGCGGTGCGCAATGTGTCATCGTCCATGCGCTGAAGGATTACGCTCTCGGTGATCTCGCGGGCTTGCGCCTGGAAGAGATAGAAATCGGGAAAGTCCGGATCGACGATTGGCACCCGCAGCAGGATGTCGCGCATGTCGGTCGCCATGATGATGGTGTTCTGTTCGACCGCGCGCTGGTTGGCGTCGTAATAGCTTTCAGCGAGCGCGTTGGCGTTCTCCATGAAGCCGCGTGAATCGTCGGAGAACCAGAACGAAAGGCCCGTCTGGAACAGGAAGGCAGCAAATCCTGCGACCAGCAGCGTCGGGATCGCCGCCACCATGGAGAAGAAGAACACCAATCGCACGTGAAGTCGTGCAGTGCTGCCTGCCGCGCGCTGCAATGCCATGCGCCGCCCGATCAGCACCAAGAGCGCCATGGCCGGGACCAGAATGGCCACGAGCAGCGCGGACACTTGTATCGAAGGCAGACCGCCGGAATCCGCAGGCTGGCCCGAATAGGCGAAGTAGTTGGCGACGATTGCGCAAAGCAGCGCGATGACAGCGCCCGCTTCCAGCCATGCGAAAATATTGGCGCGGCGCGCACTCACGGTGATCTGGCGCCAGAACCGTGGAGGCTGCCGAACGGCGCTGCGCGACGGTTTTTCAGCGCCGGCATGCAGTTGCGGGTCCGCCGCGTCGATCACGGCAGGTCCAGCATCTTGCGAAGGGTTGGCAAGCGAGCCTTCCATAGTTGCGCGGTTACAACGCGAGTGTTGTATCCTTGCAAGCTAAAAGTGATATTTTAGTCGCAGTTGTGCGTTAGAGCGGTCTAGCGAAGCGATCAGGCTCTATTCGAAGCTCTCCGATACGCTTTCGCAGCGTGTTGCGATTGATGCCGAGCAGCTTCGCAGCGCGCAGCTGATTGCCGCCTGTCTGGCCCAGAGCGTGCTCGATCAGAGGCTTTTCGAAAGCCGCCAGCGCGCTCGCATAAACCGTGCCCGGAGCGGGCTCTTCGCGGGCCAGCCATATGTCGAGCGCAGCCCCGATAGCGTCGGGCGAGGCAGCACCTTCGGGCATAAACGGAGCTTCGTGACCAAGGATATCGGCAAGGCTCGCCGCATCGATGGTATCATCACGGCTCATCAGCGCGAGGCGGTACACCACATTGCGAAGCTCGCGCACGTTGCCGCGCCAATTGCGGGCTTCGAGCGCCGAAATCGCAGCGGCGGTAAACTGACGACGCGGAAGGCCGTCTTCCACCGCTTGCGCGAGGAAATGTTGCGAGAGGACTTCGATATCCTCGCGCCGCTCACGCAGCGGCGGCAGTTCGATCGGGACCACGTTGAGGCGATAAAACAGGTCTTCGCGGAACTTACCTGCTGCGATCATCGGCGCAAGGTCGCGGTTGGTTGCGGCGATGATACGGACATTGACCGCAATTTCCTGCCGCCCGCCCACACGCCGGATGCGCCCCGACTGCAAGGCACGCAGCAAACGGGTTTGCGCCTCCGCCGGCATATCGCCGATTTCATCGAGGAAGAGCGTGCCGCCATTGGCCTGTTCGAACTTGCCGATCGCCTGCGCCACCGCGCCGGTGAACGCGCCCTTCTCGTGTCCGAACAGCTCGCTTTCGACCAGATCGTGGGGAATGGCCGCCGTGTTGACCGCTACAAACGGCCCGGTGCGTCGGCTTCCGAGCTGGTGTATCGCCTCGGCCACCAGCTCCTTGCCCGTGCCGCTTTCGCCCGTGATCAGGACGGTCAGATCATTGCGCAGAACGCGCGTGATCATCCGATAGACGCCCTGCATCGCCGGACTGCGCCCGACGAGCGGCATTCCATCGCCTTCGTTTTCGGGAAGGCTTGGCCCCTTGTCCTCGCGTGTCCCTGCCGCCTGACGGACAGCGTGAACAAGCTCGTCTAGGTCGAAGGGCTTGGGNAAATACTCGAAGGCATNGCTATCGCTGGNGCGAACTGCTGTATCGAGCGTGTTCTGCGCAGATAGCACGATGACGGGCATTTTCGGCGCCTGCTCGCGCACCGCGCCAAGGGTTGCAAGCCCATCGCCGTCTTCGAGCATCACATCGGTAAGCATGACGTCGAACTCGCCAGCAGCAAGCCGGGCGTCACGACCGCTGATCGACGTGCAATGCTCGATCGTGAAGTTTTCGTCTTCAAGCGCGGCGATAATGACGGTCGCAATCGCGATATCGTCTTCGACCAGCAGGATGTTTCCAGACATGGCTATCAATCCTTACTGGGCCGCGCGAGCGGCAAGTGCAGGCGGAAATGGGTGTGACCGGTCTTGGTATCGCGGTCGTGACTGATCGAACCGTTCATGTCGCGCACGAGCTTGCGAACCAGCGCAAGGCCGAGCCCCTGGCCCGATTTTTTTGAAGACACGAAGGGCTCGAACACGCGGTCGCGCATGGCCGGATCGATGCCGGGACCATTGTCGCTGATCGTGATCTCGATCGGCAGACGCACGGCGCGGCCCAACCGGATTGCGCTGAAAGCAAGCCCGCTGATGAAGCGCGTTTGCACCGTGATCGTGGCGTCGCTCTGTCCGCCGACGGCGTCGCGGGCGTTGGAAATCAGGTTGATGAGCACCTGTTCAAGCGCATCCCGATTGACCCATGCGGGCGGTATCGAGGGGTCGAATTCTTCGCGGAACTGTGCAGCCGCGCCAGCCTTGCTTCCCTCTGCGGCCCGAACGGTGGCGATTGCAGCACGGATCGCTTCATGCGGGTTGCAGGCCTCGGCCGCTTCGGGATTGCGCGCGCCCAATTGCTGCATCCGGTCAATCAGTCGCGCAATCCTGTCCACTTCGTCGGTGATCATGCGTGCCAGCTTCTTGTCGGGCAGCGGAAGTTTGCGTGCGGCAAGCTGCCCCGCCCCGCGGATCGCCGCAAGCGGGTTCTTGATTTCGTGTGCGAGGATAGATGGCGCGCCAAGCGATGAACCGAGTTCGTCGTCGTTACCCGTTTCCTCGTGCCCCACTTCGGAGAAAGTGACCACCCGCCAGCCCGGATGACTTACAAGCGGCGACACGGTCATATTGACGCGCCTCTCGCGTTCCTCGGTCATGATCCGAATGTCGCGCGCCACCAGCGCCGCATCGACATAATCGAGCCGCATGGCGACGCGCGGGTCCACCGGCCCCACGATATCGAGCAGCGGCAGTCCGATGAGGCGCTTGGCACTGCGGCCAAGCATATTCTCTGCGGCGTGGTTGGCCTCCGCAATCAGCGCATTCTCGTCGATCAAAAGCAGCGCGAAGACCAGCCCTGCAATCTGGGCTGCGGCATCCGGGCGGGAGGGGTCAAAACTCGCGATATCGCTCGCGCCCGGAATGGGAGTGGCGGCCATGTTCAGGCGGCTTTGGCAGTACGGCCGAGGAAAGGCGCGTAGAACCGCTCGATCTCGCCCAGCACCTCATCGGGATCGTCGATGAAATTGGCGCGGTTCCGGAACTCGGCGGAGCCGTGCATCCCCTTGGTATACCAGCCCAAATGCTTGCGCGCGATCTTCGTGCCGACATTGCGGCCATAATGGTCGAGCATACGCTGATAATGCTCCACGAGAGTTGCGTATTGCTCGTCGAAGCTGGGAGTAGGAATGCCCTGCCCCGTGCGCCACCAGTGCATCACCTGACCCAGCAGCCACGGTTTGCCATAGGCGCCGCGCCCGATCATCAGCCCGTCAGCGCCCGATTGTTCGAGTGCGGTTGCAGCGTCCTGGATGGTGCAGATGTCGCCATTCACGATGACGGGGATATTCACCGCGTCCTTCACCTTGCGGATAAAGGACCAGTCGGCGCTGCCTTTGTACATCTGGTTGCGCGTGCGACCGTGGACGGTGATCATCTTCACGCCCAGATCTTCTGCAATGCGGGCCATTTCGGGGGCGTTGAGGCTCTGATGGTCCCAGCCCATGCGCATTTTTACCGTCACCGGCACGTCCACCGCCTTCACGGTGGCTTCCATCAATTTCGTTGCCAGCGGAACTTCGCGCATCAATGCGGAACCGGCAAACTGTCCGACGACCTTGCGCACAGGACAACCGAAGTTGATGTCGATGATCGCCGCGCCATTGGCTTCCTGCATCTTGGCAGCTTCTGCCATCGAGCCCGGGTCGCACCCGACAAGCTGCATCGATACAGGCTCTTCGGTCTTGTCCCACTCTGCCTTCTGCACCGACTGGCGCGTCTCGCGGATAGCCGCTTCGCTGGCGATCATTTCGGTCACGTTGAGGCCCGAGCCGTAGCGACGGACCAGCGTACGGAACGGCATATCGGTAACGCCGGTCATGGGCGCGAGGATCACCGGATCGGGGATTGTCACCGAACCGATCTGGATGGGCTTCAGGGCCGGAGGAGTGGGTAGCTGCGTCATCAGAAGTAGGTTTGCCTAATATTTGGGCAGGCGCATAGTGGATTGCGGATTTAACGTCCAGTGCCTAAGCGCGAGGCCCTATGGCCGAAACCGCCCCCCTTCCCCCCTTTGCAGCAATTGTCGTGGCAGCCGGTAAGGGCCTGCGGGTCGGCGGAGACACACCCAAACAGTTCCGTGAATGGCGCGGCAAACCGCTCTTGCGCCACTCGGTCGAACGCTTGCTTGCGGCAGGAGCAGAGCCCCTCACGATAGTGATTGCCGAGGATGCGCGAGAATATGCTGAAACAGCACTTGAGGGTCTTGAAGGGCTAGATTTCACAACCGGCGGTGCTTCGCGGCAGGACTCTGTGCGCGCCGGGCTGGAGGCTCTTGCTAATTCGTCGCCAGCCCGCGTCCTGATCCACGATGCAGCGCGCCCCGATCTTCCGCTTGCGGTGATCGAGCGGCTGCTGACCGCGCTTACCGATCATCCCGGCGCGATCCCTGTTTTGCCCGTTGTCGATAGCCTCGCAGTTGCGAGCGAAAGCGGCACGATGGCCGGAAAGGCCGAGCGCGAGGTGCTGCGCCGCGTGCAGACACCGCAAGCTTTTCGCTTTGCCGACATTCTCGCCGCGCACCGTCAATGGAACGGCGCAACCGATGCAGGCGACGATGCACAGGTGCTCGCAGCCATGAACGGTTCAGTTGCGCTCATTCAGGGCGACGAGAGGCTCAAGAAGATCACCTTTGCCGAGGATTTGATGGAAACAGCCACACGACCCGCTTTCCGCGTTGGACAGGGCTATGACGTGCACCGGCTCGCTGAGGGCGAGGAATTGTGGCTGTGCGGCATTAAGCTTGAACACACGCACGGCCTTGCAGGCCACTCCGACGCCGACGTGGCGCTGCACGCAATCACCGACGCGGTGCTTGGCGCGATCGGCGACGGCGATATCGGAACCCATTTCCCGCCCAGCGACCCGCAATGGCGCGGCGCACGATCAGGGCAGTTCCTCGAACACGCAGTTAAACTCGCTAGCGAGGCAGGGTTCGCGCTCGGCAACATCGATCTCACCATCATCTGCGAGGCGCCAAAGATTGGCCCCCACCGCCCCGCCATGCGCGAAGAAGTCGCACGGCTGACGGGACTTGACGAAAGCGCAGTAAGCATCAAAGCCACCACAACCGAAAGGCTCGGCTTCACAGGGCGCGGCGAAGGGATCGCGGCGCAGGCAATTGTCGGATTGGTTCAGACGGAGAATTGACGATGAAAACTATTGCATCCGCCCTTCTTGCAGGCGCAGCGCTGTTCAGTGCGCAGGCCGCACAGGCCCAGCAGGCCTGCGTTGCGCCCGAAGACCTTCAGGACGGCCTCACATACGCGATGCCGATGATCTACGAAGCGGCGATGTCGACCTGCGGCGGCCAGTACAGCGCCACCGGCTTCATGAAGACCGAAGGCGCCGCGTTTGCAGAAGGCTTCCGCGCACTGCAAGACGACTCCTGGCCGGGCGCACTGCGGCTGATCAAGGCGTTTGCCGCCAAGGACAGCGACGATGGCGAGGCCGATCCGATTGCCGCCATCATCGACAGCGTCCCTGCCGACGCGCTGCGTCCCTTTGTCGATGCCATGGTGCTGCAAATGGTCGCAGGCGAGATCAAGCCCGACAGTTGCGACAAGATCGAGCGCGGTGTCGAACTGATCGCGCCGCTGCCGCCGGAAAACGTCACCGGGCTCCTGACGTTTATCGCTGAACAAACGAAGATCGATAATCCGCCGCTGTGCGGTGTTGAAGTCGCCGCCGAGTGAGCGACTACCTCCTCTCAGACGAGCTGACCGAACTCGCTGCCCGCGTCGTTTCCGAAAATGCCGCTATCGGCCGCAAGGTGGTGACAGCAGAAAGCTGCACCGGCGGCCTGGTTTCGGCAGCGATCACCGAAATTCCCGGTTCATCCGCCGTGTTGGACCGGGCTTTCATCACCTATTCCAATGAAGCGAAGATGGAATCGCTGGGCGTAGCGAGCGACATCATCGAAACGTTCGGAGCGGTCTCGATCGCCTGCGTCTGGGCGATGGCGCAGGGCGCGCTCAAACACTCCAAGGCCGACGTCGCGGTGGCGATCAGCGGTGTTGCGGGTCCCGGCGGCGGCACACAGCTGAAGCCTGTCGGAACAGTCGTGTTTGCCCGCGCCGTGCGCAACAGCGAGGGCGAACCCGAAGGCGAACTCAAATTCTTCGAAGGCGGCGACGGCCCCGGCGGGCGCGCCGCGATCCGGCATCAGGCGACCGTTTGCGCGCTCGACCTGTTGTTGCCGTAGAGCTTTTCGGCACGGGCTTCGAAAGCTTCGACCATCTTGCGGAATGCGCGGTCGAAATACTGGCCGGCGAGCGCCTGAAACACCTTGTTACGGAACTGGAAGTCGACCGAAAAGTCGATCTCGCAGCTGTTTTCGTCAATCGGACGGAAGGTCCAGACATTGTCGAGGTCGGATAGCGGCCCGTCGATATAGTGCACCGCAATCTCGCGCGGACGATCCTTGGCGACGCGCGAGGTGAAGCTTTCGCGCAGGGATTTGAACCCCACAACCATATCGGCGACCATCTCGGTCTCGCTGTCCGAGCGCACGCGGGTGGCGATCACCCACGGCAGGAACTCACTGTAACGCTTCACGTCCGCGACCAGATCGAACATCTGCTCGGCGCTGTAGGGAAGCCTTCGGGTTTCGCGAATTCCGACCATCAGACTGCGAGGCGATCCTTCTTGCGCAGCTTCTCTTCACGCGCGGCACGCATCTGCGCGAAGTCGTCGCCTGCGTGATAGCTCGAACGTGTCAGCGGCGAGGACGCCACCTGAAGGAAACCCTTGGCGCGCGCGATAGAACCGTAGGCCGCAAACGCCTTGGGTGTCACGAATTCCTCGACCTTGGCGTGTTTCGGAGTCGGCTGGAGATATTGCCCCATGGTGATGAAATCGACATCCGCGCTGCGCATATCGTCCATCACCTGATGCACTTCGAGCCGCTGCTCGCCCAGTCCCAGCATGATGCCGGACTTGGTGAAGATCATCGGATTGTGGCTCTTCACCTCTTCGAGCAACCGCAGCGAAGCATAGTAACGCGCGCCGGGGCGGATCGTCGGATACAGCCGCGGTACGGTTTCGAGATTGTGGTTGTACACATCCGGCCCCGCCTCGCAGATTGCCTCGACTGCAGCGCGCATCTTGCCGCGGAAGTCAGGGGTGAGGATCTCGATCGTGGTGTCGGGCGTATTGCGACGCAGCGCTTCGATCACCTTCACGAACTGGCCTGCGCCGCCATCGGGCAGATCGTCGCGATCAACGCTGGTGATGACGATGTGTTCGAGCCCCATCTTGGCCGCCGCGACCGCGGTGTTTTCGGGCTCCATCGGATCGACCGCACGCGGCATACCCGTCTTGACGTTGCAGAACGCGCAGGCGCGGGTGCAGACATCACCCAGAATCATCACCGTCGCGTGCTTCTTGCTCCAGCACTCGCCGATATTGGGGCAAGCCGCCTCTTCGCACACGGTGTTGAGGTTGAGTTCGCGCATGAGCTTGCGCGTCTCGTTATAGCCCTGGCTTACCGGAGCGCGGACGCGGATCCAGTCGGGTTTGCGCTGGCGCGCAGGACGCTCGGGGTCCTTGGCAGACTCGGGGACGGAAGAGAGGTCGTTCATGGCGCTCCATCTAGGCTTGCGAGCGGCTTGGGACAACCCGCCCTTCCCCCTCTTGCGGAATCGCTGGAAATTGGGCAGCGACCAAACGCATGAAGACCTATAACGATATGATCGCCGGCTATACCCGCTTCCGTGACGGTGACTGGCAGAATCAGAGAGAACGCTGGGCCGAACTCGCCGAAGGCCAGTCGCCGCAGGTGATGGTGATTTCCTGCTCGGACAGCCGCGTTGACCCAGCCCAGATCTTCGACCTCGCACCGGGTGAGATCTTTGTCGTGCGCAATGTCGCCGCGCTGGTCCCCCCGCACGAAACATCGCCCGGCCAGCACGGCGTTTCGGCGGCGGTCGAGTTCGCGGTGCAATTCCTGAAAGTGAAGCAAATCGTCGTCATGGGTCACGGCCTGTGCGGCGGCTGTCAGGCAGCGCTCACTCGCTCGCTGCACGACAATCCGGCAGGCGAAGGCGGCTTCGTTGCGAACTGGGTCTCGCTGCTTGACGAGGTGCGCGGACCTATTGCCGAGCGGCTCGGTACGACGGGACGCATGGCCGAGCTCGAAATGGAATTGGCAGCGGTCAAGGTCAGCCTCGAGAACCTGCTCACCTTCCCCTTCGTCGCTGAAAAGGTTGAAAGCGGCGAGTTGGGGCTCAGTGGCGCGCACTTCGCCATCGGCGACGGTATTCTGCGTCTGCTCGATCCCGAAACTGGCAAGTTCGAAGCGCAAAGCTGATCAATCGCAGGCAGATAGCTTGCCGTGCGAGTGCGGCAGCGCCATATCGTGCGCCATGACTGAAAGCACACTCAAGAATATCGCGCTGCTGATCGACGCGGACAACACCACTCCCGACGGCATAGACCCGGTTCTGACCGTCATGGCAGAGCTGGGGCAGGTCAACATCCGCCGCGCCTATGGCAATTTTGCCAAGGACAACCTTGCGCGCTGGGACAAGATCACGAACAAGTTCGGTATCCGTCCGCAACAGCAATTCGATGTATCGAAGGGCAAGAACGCGACCGACATGGCCATGACCATCGATGCGATCGATCTGCTCTATCAGGGCAAGGTCGATGGCTTCGGGATCATGACTTCGGACAGCGACTTCACCCCGCTGGTGACGCGGCTGAGGCAGGACGGGATTGTCGTTTACGGCTTTGGCGAGGCGAAGACCCCGCAAGCCTTCAAATCGGTTTGCACGCGCTTCATCGACATCAAGCAGTTGATCGCCAATGCAGCGGCGGACCGCGCGGGCGACAGCTCGGAATCTTCGAAGGGTGCAAAGAACGCGAAGAGCGAGGCGCTCGACGAAGATTTGGTGGAACTGATCACCGCTGCCTATTCCGAGGCCAAGCGCGACGAGAAAGGCTTCGCCAAATTGCAGCAGGTCGGACAGATCGCGGGCAACCGCTCCAGCTTCGACGTGCGCAACTATGGCTTCAAGAGCCTTTCGGAAATGTTCGGCACGCTTGACAACTTCGCGGTCGAACGGCGCGGCGACAATCAGGTGTATGTGAAGCGTCTGCGCTGAGACAAAGGCGCTGACCGGGTGGCACAAACAAAAAGGGCGCCGGGATTGTCTCCCGGCGCCCTTTTGTTTGCCTGGCTAAGCGCAGCTTACATCGCAGCGCCGGCCGAAGCTTCCACTTCATTGGCATAGGCGATCCACAGCTTGGCAACCGGAAGGCGGTTGCCGCCAACCTTGCCCAGCGTTTCGCGTGCGGCGGCATAGTCACCCATGCCGACCTGAGCGATGCCCAGACGGGTCAGCGCTTCGTTGGTGTCGACGCCCGGCATTTCGAGCGCGCGGGTGTAGAACGCGGCTGCCTTCGCAAACTCGTCATAGCTCAGGAACGCGCTACCCGCAGCAACGACAGTGCGCAGCTGCGCGCCGGGCTTGTTGGCGTCAGCTTCGAGCGCGGGCAGGTCGGCGCGGTCGGCAGCGATACGGCCGTTCGCGGTTTCGAGCGCTTCGGTGATGAAGAGATTGCCCGAGCTGATCACGCCTGCGGCCATGCCTTCATCGATCACGTCCTTGACTTCACGCGGCAGACGACGCGCGTCTGCGGCTTCGACATAATAGTCATAGTCCGAGGAATCCTGCAGCGCGCCAACCTTGCGGCTGAGACGGAAAAGGTCGAGGATTTCCTGATTGTTGAACGTGTTGAGGTTGCGCGTCACGTTGATCGCATCGCGCCAGTTCGCGGCGTTGGGATAGTCGCCGATCCACATGCCGACGAAGTCATAGACGGTCGGAACAACCTCGTTCTCGTAGGCAACGGTCACACCGCGGCGGTACCACTGCTCGTCAACTTCCGCGCCTGCGGACTTCTGCTGCGCGATGGCTTCACGCAAGTAGTTGAAGCCCTGCGTGTATTCATTCGCGCTGAAATAGCTTTCCGCCATTGCGATGCGCAGGTCGGACGCGGTGATCTGTGCGGTGGTGAAGTTGTTGTCGATCGCGCCCTGCAGATAGGTGCGCGCTGCGCCATAATCATTGGCCTGGTTGGCCAGCTGATAGGCGATGAAATTGTACTGGCCGAGCGCTTCTGCAGGCACCTTGCCGCTTTCGAGCATGAGCCCGATGCCGGTGCGCTGAAGCTGGCGGTCCTGCAAACGGACTGCCGCGTTGTAGATCAGGCCACCACCGGCGATCTTTTCATCGGCGGTGTTGGGAAGCGGCGCTAGCCCTGCAACCTGCGGACGCAGCGCATTCAGATCGGCACCTTCGGCCTTCAGGGCCTCGTCGAGCGGGACATAGGCTTCGCGGAACGCATCCGAATAACCACCGCCATCGGATTCGTCCTGCTTGGCACGGTCACGGTCGCGCTCGCGTTCCCGATCACGGGTGCGCTGCGCGCTTGCTTCAGCGGGCAGAACAGCGGTTGCGACAACAGCCGAGCCGGTTGCGAGAGCCACCGCGAGGGCGAGCGAAGATGCGCGCTTGCGCGTGAGAATGGTAAGCATAGGGGGTATCCTCCAGCGAGTGTTTTCAGTCCGCGTGCCTTCCAGCGCCCGCGGCTGCTTTGATGTCTGGCCGCTCCTTTAACGCGCGCCTCGACATTTGCAATTCTCACTACAGGGACCGGGCTGAACAGCGATTGAATGAACGGTTAGAAAGGTTCGCGGGCGCGCAACTATCGTTCACGGGAACGAAAGCATCCCCCCTTCCCTCCGTAAATACGGACCAAGTGTGGAAAAAGGCCTCATGTTCCCCCTGTGTTCCGATCTGCGAGTGGCACAATCGGGGCGCAGCACCTAGATTGGTCCGCAACACACAAGCCCTGAAAACAACCATAAAGAAACGGCCTGCGCCTTGAGCGACGACAACGACATTCTCGACCCCAGCAGCCCCGCATCT
>PALE01000010.1 GCA_002706445.1 Erythrobacteraceae bacterium | reverse complement strand
TGTCTCGCGTTCGTCGGCGCTCGCCTCGAAAGCCACCGGCTTCCCCATCGCGCGCGTCGCGGCAAAGCTGGCGGTTGGCTATACGCTCGACGAGATCACCAACGAGATTACGGGCGCAACACCCGCCTCGTTCGAACCGACGATCGACTATGTCGTGACCAAAATCCCGCGCTTCGCCTTTGAAAAGTTCAAGGGTTCGGAACCGCTGCTCGCCACCGCGATGAAATCGGTCGGCGAAGTCATGGCGATTGGCCGCAATTTCCAGGAAAGCATGCAGAAGGCGCTGCGAGGCCTCGAAACAGATCTCGACGGCTTCAACCGCGTGACCGAGCTGGAAGGCGTATCGCGCGATGTCATCACCGCTGCCATTTCGCGCCGCACGCCGGACCGGCTGCTTAAGGTCGCACAGGCCTTCCGCGAAGGGCTGAGCGTCGAGGATATCAACGCGGTGACCGGCTACGACCCGTGGTTCCTGCGTCAGATCGAGGCGATCATTGCCGCCGAACGCCAGGTGCAGGCCGATGGTTTGCCGCGCGATGCAGCAGGCATGCGCCGCCTCAAGGCAATGGGCTTCTCCGACAAACGTCTTGCTACGCTGGCGGTGCGCTCTGTCGGTGTCGCAGGCGGCATGGGCGAGACGCAGGCGAAGCGTTCGGGCCTGCTCCACGACGCTTTACAAGCCATGGCCGGTGCCACTAGCGAAGACGAAGTGCGTGCTCTGCGCCGCAAACTCGGCGTGTTCCCAGTCTTCAAGCGCATCGACAGCTGCGCCGCCGAGTTCGAGGCGATCACGCCCTATATGTATTCGACCTATGAGGCCCCGACTTTCGGCGAGCCTGAAGACGAGGCGATGCCGTCAGAGCGTCGCAAGATCGTGATCCTAGGCGGCGGTCCCAACCGCATCGGGCAGGGAATCGAGTTCGACTATTGCTGCGTCCATGCCTGTTTTGCGCTGGCCGAGCAGGGTTTCGAGACCATCATGGTCAACTGCAACCCCGAAACCGTCTCGACCGACTACGACACGTCTGACCGCCTCTATTTCGAACCGCTGACGGCTGAGGACGTGCTCGAAATCCTGCGCGTTGAGCAGTCGACTGGCGAGCTGGTTGGCGTCATCGTGCAGTTCGGCGGGCAAACGCCGCTCAAGCTGGCGCAGGCGCTGGAGGATGCGGGTATTCCCATCCTCGGCACATCGCCCGATGCAATCGACCATGCCGAAGACCGCGAACGGTTTGCAAAGCTGGTCAACAAGCTGAAACTCAAACAGCCCGACAACGGCATCGCCTACACCCGCGACGAGGCCGCCGCCGTGGCTGCGCGGATCGGCTATCCGGTGCTGCTGCGCCCGTCCTTCGTGCTCGGCGGGCGAGCTATGGAAATCGTCGATAGCGAGGCGCAGCTTGATGACTACATCAAGACCGCGGTCAATGTGTCGGGCGACAGCCCGGTGCTGGTCGACCAGTATCTGCGCGATGCGATTGAATGCGACGTCGATGCCCTGTGCGACGGGGACGAGGTCCGCATCGCGGGCGTGATGCAGCACATCGAAGAAGCCGGCGTGCACTCGGGCGATAGCGCCTGCACCCTGCCGCCCTATTCGCTGCCGGCCGAAATCATCGAAGAGATGGAGCGTCAGGCCGAAGCGCTGGCAACCGCGCTCAAGGTGCGCGGCCTGATGAACGTGCAGTTCGCGGTGAAGGACGGCGAGGTCTATCTGATCGAGGTCAACCCGCGTGCAAGCCGCACAGTGCCCTTCGTCGCCAAGGCGATCGGCCAGCCGGTTGCGAAGATCGCCGCGCGCGTGATGGCAGGCGAGAAACTGGCCGATTTCGAGCCGTTCAAGCGCGACCTGCCTTATATGGCGGTAAAGGAAGCGGTGTTCCCCTTTGCGCGCTTCCCCGGTGCAGACCCGGTGCTTTCGCCGGAAATGAAATCCACCGGCGAGGTCATGGGCATCGACGACACTTTCGAAGCCGCCTTCCTCAAGTCGCAGCTTGGCGCAGGCATGGTTCCGCCGCGCGAAGGCACGCTGTTCGTCTCGGTCAAGAATTCGGACAAGGCGGGCATCGTCCCTGCGATCAAGCAGTTGATCGAGCAGGGCTTCCACGTGGTGGCCACCTCCGGGACGCAGAAATATCTGTCCGATCAGGGGCTTGAGGTGGAACGTGTGAACAAGGTTGCCGAGGGTCAGCCGCATATCGTCGATAAGATCATCGACGGCGAAATCGCGCTGATTTTCAACACTACCGAGGGTTGGCAATCGCTGCTCGACAGCAAATCGATCCGACAGGCGGCGCTTGAAAAGAAGGTTCCGTACTACACCACAGCGGCCGCTTCGCGCGCCGCAGCCGCCGCAATTGCAGCAATTGCACCGTCCCAGCTTGAAGTCCGCTCATTGCAAGACTATTATAGCTGAGCATTTACGCCGCCCCTCCTGACATTTCGACTGTTGTCAGGCTGCTCATCCAGAGCGGTCACGGTCGAAATTTCCGCGGTGGAATTGCTTTTGGTGGGGCGCAGACTGGAAAGAAACGGGAATGGCAACGATGGATAAGGTTCCGATGCTCGCCGAGGGGTACGAGCGGCTGACCGCCGACCTCAAGGCGCTGCGCGAGGAACGTCCCAAGATCGTCGATGCGATCGAAGAAGCGCGTGCACATGGCGATCTTTCGGAAAACGCCGAATATCACGCCGCCAAGGAACGTCAGGGGCAGGTCGAAGCGCAGATCGGCGATCTTGAAGACAAGATCAGCCGCGCACAGATCATCGATCCCAAGACGCTTTCGGGTGACAAGATCATCTTCGGTGCGACCGTTACGCTGCTCGATGAAGACGATAAGCCGATCAAGTACCAGATCGTCGGCCAGACCGAGGCAGATGCCGCCAAGGGCCGCATCTCTTACTCGTCGCCGCTGGCCCGCGCCCTGATCGGCAAGCAGGTCGAAGACGAGATCGAGGTCACGGTTCCTTCGGGCGACAAGTTCTACCTCGTCGAGAAGATCGAATTCATCTGATCTTTGCTGGATAAGTTGCTGGCGAAACAGCAACTTATCCGAGCATCTTCTCCATCGCGTAATTGTGGATCGGCACTCCGTCGACTTCAAAGTCGCGCCGGTGCTCTACCGCATATCCCGCCCGCTCGAAGGCGGCCCGGGCAAGTTCGCTTGCCTCGGTGTACAGCCGTGCAATACCTTCTGCCTGAGCGACCATTTCAGCCTGCGCGAGCAGTTCGTTCGCCAATCCTTTACGGGTGTGATCCGGGTGGCAATAAAGCATGTCTAGGTGCCCGTCAGGCTCCAGCAGCGCATAGGCTACCGGCGCGTCCTGAACATCGCAGGCGACAAAAATCATCGCGCCATTTGCATGCCGCGTGAGGAAGCGCTCCGGTCCGGGATGCCTGTTCTCCCACGCCTCCACCTGCGCAGGATTATAGCCGTGCGACCCGACTGATCGGATCGCAGCAAGCGTCAATTCTGCGATTGCTCCCGCATCTTTCTTGCGAAAAGGGCGGATTGCGTAGCTCAGGGGTCAGGCGTCAGCAGCTTGTGAATGTGGACGACCACATACTTCATCTCTGCGTCATCGACGGTGCGCTGCGCCTGCGCGCGCCATGCATCGACGGCGGCTTCGTATGTGCTGAAAATGCCGACGACGTGGATGCTTTCCGGATCGGCGAATTCATCGCCGCGCGGATCGGTCACGCGTCCACCCATGACGAGGTGGAGCTTCTGGGTTGGGGTGGTTTCTTCCATTAGTTCGGTCCTTGGGGAGGAGAGGTGGCCGCACACAGTGCGGCAATGCGCGCCCCTTTAGCGGCTCCGTAGCTAATCGCAAGTTCTGCCCTAGTTACGTACCCGATCCGTCAGATCGCGCACCGCGCGTTCGGCCCGGCGGCGGGTCCGGCGGGAGGCCGCGCGCGTTTTGTCGGCTGCGGTGCCTGCGACATAATTGGCCTCGCGGCGGAGCGTGCGCGCTTTGGCTGCGGCGCTGTCGCTGACATCTTCGAGAGCGTCCTGGCCTGCTCGTTTGGCATCCATCACTTCGTCGATGGCCCGCATGCCGTATGCGACCAGCGCGTCGGCAATCATCACGCCAAAGGGCGAAACGCGTTTGCGGGCTACATCGCTGACACCCTTGGCAGCGTTGGATGCGGCATCACCCACCGCGCCTGCGGCACTGACCGCGCCGCCCGCTGCGCTGGTTGCGACAGTGCGCGCCATGCGGCGTCCCGGAGGCGTGGCAAGGCCGATCAGCACGCCGACCGCTAGCGCGCCGCCGATTACGGTCAGCGGATTGGCCTTGGTGTATTCGAGTGCCGCGTCGGCAGCCTCTTTTGCCTGATCGCCCAGCGTGCGCTCGGCAATGCGGCGTTCGCTGGCTTCGATCTTTTGACGCAGTTCGTCGCGCCGTTGTTCTTCGGTGGCGAGTTTGAGGTCAGTGCTCATCTTTGTCTCCGGATGAAATGTCGTCGCTGGTGGGTTCGTCTGTGTCAGCCTCGTGCGCATCTGCCAGTCCGAATGCTTCGAGCAGTGGTTGACGGCCCAGCCAAAGCAGGATCGCGCCGATCAGCGCGGCGATGATCCCGCGGTTGTCGCTGGCTGTTTCTTTGGCTGTCTCAAGCACATCGAGTGCACCGTCTCCGAGCCGCGAGCCGACGCGATTGGCGACACCCTTTGCGCTAAAGCTGTTACGAGCGTGCTCGAGATCCGCAATCAGAACCGCGCGCGCCGCATCGCGCAGCGCGCGATCCACTTTGAGGCGTTCTTCTAGCGTGCTCATGCCTCGTCCCCGTCCGAGAAAATGTCGCCGAGTTTTGCTGCACGCTTATACGCCAGCCAGCACAAGAGTGCGACAAGTAGCAACATGCCGCCCACCACAATCCCGATTGCGCCCCAGATCGTCACCAGCGGAGCCAGCGCGATAACGAGGCCGACCGCCAGCGCCAGAAAGGCGATGTGCAGCAGGATCAACGCAACGGCAACATAGGCGAGCGAAACGCCCAACAGTCGCCCGGTGAGCTTCGCCCGCGTTTTCTGGAAGGCAATTTCGGCCTGGGCGTAGGTGCGCCCGTCATCAATCAGCGCGCCCACCTCATCGAGCAGGGACTCGTCGCGGTCGACCTCTTCTTCGTCGAAGGTATTGATGTCAGCCAGATCGTCAGGGGGCGAGGGTGGGCTATCTGCCGACGTATCGGGCGCTGCATCGTCTACCGGCAGCGCGCCGGGTTGTCGGTGTGCATCTTCCACTCAGTGCCCCCTGATTTCTTCTGTCAGTCTTTGTGCGGGTTGTCGGGATCAGCCGCGCGAACCGCGGAACAGCCGGGCCAGCAGGAAACCTGCGACGGCAGCAATACCAACCGCAACGGCCGGGCTCTTGCGCACCATCTCGCGCGCGTCTTCGCCGAGTTCCTCGACGCTCTTGGAATCGAGCTTGGCCGAGGTTTCGGCAAGCGTGCGCGACGCGGAACGGGCGTAGTCGCCATATTGTTCGCCGAAACGCTCATCGATTTGACCCGCAGTCTCGCCAACGGTTTTCCCGAGCGAGGCGATCGCGTCGCTGGCTGCGGTCTTGCCTTCGGTGGCAAGCTCGCCAGCCTTCGATTTTGCCTTGTCTCCATAGGCCTTTACGTCGTTCATCAGATCATCTCCTTTGGACTTGGCCTGCTCGCGGTACTCGCCTGCGCGGCTGCCGGCTTCGGTGCGCAGGGCTGCGGCACCGGCCTTTGCTTCCTCAAGCGCGGCGTTGAAGCGGCTCTTCGCCTCTTCGGTGCCGCTGGCGGTCTTGGCGGTAGTGGCGCCGGTTTTCTTCGGCGCGGCCTTGCGCGTGGTGGATTTGGTGGTCGAACCCTTTGCCGAGCTCTTTGCCGGAGTTTTCGTGGTCTTGGTTTCAGCCATAATATTCTTGTGCCCTTCCTTGGCGCGCATTTCCAGACCGAAAGCGCGCGAGTTTGAACTGGTTGTAGAACACCGCTTGCGCCGACTTGGTCCGGCGCATAGGGGTTGCCGGCAAGCGCAAACAGCGACCCGAAAATGGCGCTTTTCCGAGTGTCTTAGCCTAATATAACACTTTCTTGCCGGAGTTCAATATGACTGCAATCATCGATATTTACGGACGCGAAATTCTCGATAGCCGTGGAAATCCCACCGTCGAAGTGGACGTGCTGCTCGACGACGGCAGTTTCGGCCGTGCCGCCGTTCCTTCTGGCGCATCGACCGGTGCCCACGAAGCCGTTGAGCTGCGCGATGGCGACGCTGCCCGTTACAAGGGCAAGGGCGTGCTCAAAGCGGTCGAAGCAGTGAACACCGAAATCCGCGACCTGCTGATCGGTGCCTTCGATGCCGAGGACCAGCGCGACATCGATCTGTCGCTGATCGCGCTCGACGGCACGAACAACAAGGGCCGGCTAGGCGCCAACGCTATTCTTGGTACCAGCCTTGCTGTTGCGAAAGCGGCCGCAGCGGCGCGTGGTCTGCCGCTCTATTCCTACCTCGGCGGCGTTGCGGCACATGTGCTTCCGGTTCCGATGATGAACATCATCAATGGCGGCGAGCACGCCGACAATCCCATCGATATCCAGGAATTCATGATCATGCCGGTCGGGGCCGATAGCCTCGCCGAAGCCGTGCGTTGGGGCTCGGAAGTGTTCCACACGCTCAAGAAAGGCCTTCACGACAAGGGTCTCGCCACCAGTGTCGGCGACGAGGGCGGTTTCGCTCCCGATCTCGCCAGCACCCGCGCGGCGCTCGATTTCATCATGGCCTCGATCGAACAGGCCGGTTTCAAGCCGGGCGAAGACATCGTGCTCGCTCTCGATTGCGCTGCGACCGAGTTCTATCGCGACGGCAAATACGAGATTTCGGGCGAGGGGCTCAGCCTGGACGGTGCAGGAATGGCGGATTACCTCGCCAAGCTGTGCGACGATTACCCGATTCTCTCGATCGAAGACGGCATGAGCGAAGACGATTTCGAAGGCTGGAAGGCTGTCACCGACGCCATTGGCAACCGTGTTCAGCTGGTCGGTGACGATCTGTTCGTCACCAATCCGGCGCGTCTGGCCGACGGTATTGATCGCGGTCTCGCCAACTCGCTGCTGGTGAAGGTCAACCAGATCGGCACGCTCACCGAAACGCTTGCGGCGGTCGATATGGCGACCCGTGCGCGTTACACCAGCGTGATGAGCCACCGTTCGGGCGAAACCGAGGATGCGACGATCGCGGATCTCGCGGTTGCGACCAATTGCGGACAGATCAAGACCGGGTCGCTCGCGCGGTCGGACCGGCTTGCCAAATACAACCAGCTGATCCGTATCGAGGAAGAGCTGGGCGATAGCGCAGTCTTTGCGGGCAAAGGCTGCTTCGGCTCGCTCTCTTCGTAACTGGAGTTCAGGTCCGGGTGGATGCGCCCGGACCTGCACCTCGACAGGGGTGAGAAGGGGCAAATCCGGGCGCTATTGTCAGCGCGCGGCCGCTACGCAGTCAGGCCAGCGCTGGCAAAATATTCGTCCATCGCGGTGAGGCCGCGTTCAGTCAGCCGGACCAGCACTCTGCGTTGATCCTCCGGGTCGTGTTCGCGCATCACCAATTGCTGGTCCGCGAGCACGCCAAGCCAGCGCAGCCCCGTCGTCGGCGGTGCGGCGGAGCCGATACACGCGCTCGAGACCGACACTGACTTCTTCTCGACATGGGCGATATAGAGGTCGAGCAGAATGTCCCACGCCGGCTCTCCGAACAGTTCGTCGTTCTGGAAAATCCGCGAGCGCCGACGCCGCGTCGCATAGGCTTCGCGTGCGAACTCGGCGTAGAGAATTCGGCGTTGTTCGAGGCTGCCGCCGTTTTCCGGCAGCGCGTGTGTGCGGTGTATATGCTGGCGAAGGTCCCGCTCCCCGTTTGCTGAACGGAGCGGCAGGAGCTGTGCGCTTTCACCGCGCAATTCGGCCGCGATTGCGCTCAATTGTTCCGCTATGGCGGGCAGGTCGATCTGCTGCAGTTCCTCGCGCCTGCCGGCCTGTATGGCAAATCCTGCCTGAACAAGATCGTCCTTGATCTCTTTCATGGATTGCCTCCAGCCACGGGCGCGCTTTGTCCCGGCATGCTGCAAGCCGATATGCCGTGTCCCGACATGCCGCCCATGAACGCGCCCAGGTCACAGCCGAGCGGCGACCTTATCGTGCAGCGTGGAACGCAAATCTGCTGTGTGTCCGGCAGGGCCAAGACAACCTCCAGTCAGGGCGCTCGCTAGAAATAGCGGTACTTAAGATCAGTAATGCCCCGTCAATTGGGTAGCGCAACGCATCGGGCTTTCCATTACGGGAAACCGCGTAAGTCGCTCACAATAGAGCCATAATGGTCTGAAATATCTGGTGCGAAGGCAGTCGCACCGGTCCCGTCAGCGCAGGCCGACGGGATGCTCGCTGGGGCAGGCAGGGAGGCCGAGCTCGAGCACGGTTCCTTCCGCTGTGATCACGTCGAGATTGTTCTTCAACTGATTGATCGCCGCATCGACATGGATCGCTGCGATACCCGCACCGACCTTGTCGAGGGCGGCTAGGATGTCTTCCAACGATGTGAGGCAGCGTTTCAGTTCGGCGAGTTCGCCCAAGGTTACATGGAGCACAAGGAGTTCCTGTCCAGAGCGACCCGGATGAGGAATGACGAGCGGCAAACGCCGTGCTCGACAACGCGGGAATACGCAAACCTTATGAAGAACTGTATCCGTAGAACTACCTATTTCCTTCGCATATTACGCGATCTGGGGTGCTCCTANCCGCCNAACCTTTCGCCAAGTGCCAACAGCGCCAGGNCTGCCTTGNCCGCTTCGCCGCCCTTGTCCTTTTGCGACGGGTCTGCGCGCACAAGCGCCTGTTCCTCATTTTCGACGGTCAGAATACCGTTGCCGATTGCAATGCCGTCCATGGTGAGTGCCATGATCGCCCGCGCGCTCTCGCCAGCGACGATCTCGAAATGGTAGGTTTCGCCGCGAATGACGACGCCGATGGCAACGAAGCCGGCGTATTCGCCGCTTTCCGCGGCCAGAGCGATTGCGCCGGGCACTTCCAGCGCGCCGGGAACGGTCAAAACTTCGACCTCATGCCCTTCGGTTTGAAGCGCGGCCTTTGCGCCTGCAACGAGCATATCGTTGAGGTGGGCATAAAAACGGGCTTCGACGATCAGAAACTTTGCCATTGGGCTTACTCCGGGATGGGGCGAGTGTCGGTGATCTTGAGGCCGAAGGCATCAAGTGCGACGTAATCGGGGTTGGAATTCGACAGCAGCACCATTTCGTGCACGCCGAGGTCTGCGAGAATTTGCGAGCCGATACCGACATTGCGGTCCTTTTCGTCTCCTGCAAGTTCGCTCGTCGCGCCGAGGCGCTGGGTCAGGATGACGATAACGCCCGACCCGTGTTCGCCGATGGCGCTCATTGACCGCTGCAAGGTGCGCTTGCGCGAACCTGTTGCGCCAAGCACGTCGTCGAACAGCGAGATCAGGTGGACGCGGGCGAGGGTGGGCTCGGATGGCACCACATGCCCTTTTTGAAGCACATAGGCCTCGGTATCGGACACAGTGTTGCGATAGGTGATCAGGCGCCACTGGCCGCCGTAATCGCTTTCGAAGCTGCGTTCATCGACGCGCTGGACCAGGTGATCGTGGCGCATGCGATAGGCGATCAGATCGCGGATCGTGCCGATCTTGAGGCCGTGCTTGCGCGCAAAGCCGACAAGATCGTCAAGCCGCGCCATGCTGCCGTCCTCGTTCATGATTTCGCAGATCACGCCCGAAGGATTGAGCCCGGCCAGCCGCGAGATATCGACCGCCGCTTCGGTATGGCCGGCGCGCACCAGCGTACCGCCCTGACGGGCTGCAAGCGGGAAGACGTGACCGGGGGTGACGATATCGTCAGGCCCCTTGGAACTGTCGATAGCCACCGAAACCGTGCGGGCGCGGTCTGCAGCGGAAATGCCGGTCGTCACGCCTTCCTTTGCCTCGATCGAGATCGTGAAGGCGGTTTGCATGCTCTCGGTGTTGTTGCGCGTCATCGGCTGCAGGCCGAGCTGTTCGACGCGGGCCTTGTCGAGCGCAAGGCAAATGAGGCCGCGGCCGTGCGTTGCCATGAAATTGATCGCCGAGGGCGTCGCCATCTGCGCCGGGATGATCAGATCGCCTTCGTTCTCGCGGTCCTCGTCATCGACAAGGATATACATCCGGCCATTGCGCGCTTCGTCGATGATCTCTTCGATCCCGACCAGCACCGGCGTTTCGTCATTGGCGTTGAGAAAGCTCTCAAGCTTGGCGAGCGTTTCGGCGGTGGGGTTCCAGTCCGGTTCGGTTGCATCGCGCAAGGTGTTGGCGTGAAGGCCGGCTGCGCGGGCAAGTCCTGCCTTGGTGAATTCGCCCGAATTGACGATGTCGCGGACGCGTGTGATTGTGGATGTGTTCATGTCCGTAGCATATCACATGGCAATGTGATTGCAATGTGATTCTGCGGATCGGCAAGCTGGCTGACACAGAGAAAGCCAACCGCAGCGCCTGGCGCCCGGCGCATTTCGTTACTGCTGTGGGAGGGGATGGTGGACGCACTAGGGTTCGAACCTAGGACCCGCTGATTAAGAGTCAGCTGCTCTACCAACTGAGCTATGCGTCCATACCGATGCGATGCTTCGGTTGCCGATTTCGGGGGCGGAGACCGTGTCCCGAATCAAGCGAGGCGCTGCATATAGCGCGCCTTTGGCAGAAGAAAAGCCCCAATCGCCACGCACGAGGTTCTATCGGTCGCTATGCCTCTCTATCTGCCCGATCCAGCCGCGAACGAGTCTCGCTGCTGAGGTGTACATGGGAGTTGAAGGCATCGAGGAAGTCGGGCTCGATGACGACAATTCCGGCCTTTTCGAGCTTGGAGATGTCTTTCAGCGCTTCGGTCTGGCTCAGCCCTGCGATCTCGTGCAATTCCCTGAGCCTAGTGCCAAGTCCGACCAGTTCGCGGACATAAAGCGCGTCGACCAAGGGCGAAGAGATCGTGGAAGCCGCGTCATTTTCCCGCCTGCGTCCGAAAATTTCCGCGAATGACCGGGCCAGAAAATTCTTCGCGTGGAACATCAAATTCGCTCAACCCTTCACCTTGCCAAATCGAGCATATCCCTGGCGGCAGGTGCCACATCGGTGGGGGCGGGCGCGCCTGCCGCCAGGTTCGGGCATCGCGCGGCTCCATTATTGAGTCTGGCGATTAGGGCCCGATTGTCCAAGCTCTTCAAATTCTGCACAATCTATGGTTCAGGACAGCCGCCGCAGGAAAGTCGCCCACTTGGGTGACGTCTCATTTGAGACCGGCGGTGTTAGGGGCCAGCCATGCAACGCCACTTTGATCGGATCGAGACGCTGGTCGATATAGGGACCGTGCTCACCTATGTCCGCGACCTTGCCGTGGATGCGGGGGTGGCGCGCATGACCTATTCGATTACGCCGCTGTTCGGACATCCTGCCGCTTCGATTGTGGATGTATTCTCGCACGGGATCGACGAAGGCTGGCTGGCCTTATGGGATGACGAGGAATTCCGGCTAAGCGATCCCATCCCCGACCGGGTGATGGATTTCGGCGCGTTGATGACCTGGCAGGACGCGATGGGATGGAAGCCGAATTCCCCATCGGATCTGTCCTATTTTGCCCTCATGCGGAAATTCGGCCTGATCCACGGTTTCGGGCTGCCGCTTTACGGGCGCAACGGGCGTGACGGCTATGCGTCTTTCGATTTTCTGCGGCATGTTGACGAGGTCGATCCCGAATCCGTCGGATTGGTGCGCAGTCTGGCGCAGGCGGCGCATCAGCGCATATCGATCCTCGTGGATCGCAAATACGACGGGCCGACGCTTTCCGAGCGCGAGACCGAGGTTCTGACATGGGTGGCGCGGGGAAAATCGACCAACTCGATTGCGACGATCCTCGATCTGTCACCCGATACGGTGAAGACCTACTCGAAGCGGATTTACACCAAGCTCGAAGCGACCGACCGCGTTGGCGCTGTGATCAAGGCGCTCAAACTGGGGCTTGTGAAGCTGTAAGCGATCTAGCCCGATAGCCCGCCGCGCGGTGCCTTGCGGTTCCAGCTGTTCACCATCATCAGCGCGCCGATACAGATCATATTGGTCATCATCGACGATCCGCCGTGGCTCATGAAGGGCAGGGGGATGCCCACCACCGGGGCCATGCCCATCACCATCAGCAGATTGACCGCGACATAGAAGAAGATCGTCGCGGTCATTCCGCCGGCAAGCAGGCTGGAGAAACGGTCGCGGGAATCGCGCGCCACGGTAAGGCCCCAGCGCAGGATGATCGAGAACACCGCGAGCACGAACAGTCCGCCGATCAGCCCCCATTCCTCGGCCATTGTCGCAAACACGAAGTCGGTGTGCGGCTCGGGCAGATATTGCAGGTGGCTTTGCGAGCCCTCGTTGAAACCCTTGCCAAATATCCCGCCCGATCCGATCGCGATCTTTGACTGGGTGATGTGATAGCCTGCTCCCAGCGCGTCTTCCTCGGGATTGAACATCGTCATCACGCGGCGCTGTTGATACTCTTGCAGGCCGAAGAAGAAGGCGAGCGGAGCCAGTGCGGCCGCAGCCACGCCGCCACCGATGAACCATTTGAGCGGCAATCCTGCGAGCAGCATCACCACAGCGCCGCCAAAGGCAATCGCCAGCGACGTGCCGAGGTCCGGTTGCAACAGAACAAGCGCCATCGGCATGCCGATCAACGCCGCCGGTAGCAGCAAGGAGCGCCAGCTACCCACCATGCCGACGGGCAGCGAGGAGTAGAATTGTGCCAATGTCAGCACAATGACGGGCTTCATCAATTCCGAGGGCTGCAAGACCATGAAGCCGAGGTCGAGCCAGCGCTGGCTGCCGCCATTCACCTGTCCCAAGATCTCCACGCCGAGCAGCAGCACGAGCACGATGACATAGGCGGGATAGGTGAGGAGCTTCACAAGATCGCGCGGGAACAGCGTGATGATGGCGGCCATCGTGAGGAAAACGCCGAAGCGCAGCAGGTGCGAGGACGCGTAAGGATCCATTGAACCGCCTGCTGCCGAATACAGCACCGCCGCGCCGAACGCCACGAGCATGAACAGCGGGATCAGCATACGCCATGGCTGACGGGCTATGGGATCGGGGACAATTCCCCCGCGCGCGTTCATTCCTGCGCTCCGCGTTCTGTCACGGGGGTTAACGCATCGGTGCTCGGCGCATTGGCAGCTCCGGCATCGTCACGCGGTGCGACGAATTCCTGTCCGATTTCCTGCGTCTGCTCGGCGGCGAGTCGTGCTTCGGCCTCGACCCGGTCGAAGACATCCTCGTCGCGGCGCGGGGAGGGCGTGACCTCGGCCCCGCGCTCGGCAGCATAGGCGGCATAGCGTTGGTCGAGCCGTTGTTGCGCGGTGCCGCCCCATTGCTTTTCGAAGCCTCGCAAAGCCTCCATCCCCTTGGCAGGGTCGAACATGAAGGTCATCACATCGCGCGCAATCGGATAGGCTGCGCCCGAACCGCCACCGTGCTCGATGACGACCGCTCCGGCATAACGCGGCTTGTCGACCGGAGCGAAGAACACGAAGAGACCGTGGTCGCGATACTTCCAAGGGCCTGTCTTGCCGTTGGAAACCGAAAGCGAGACGACCTGCGCGGTGCCGGTCTTGCCCGCCATCTGGATGTCGGGGAACGGCAGCCGCCCGCGTCCGGCGGTGCCCGGCCCGTTGACCACGTCACTCATCGCCTGACGCACGAATTGCACCTGCTCGTCGGGAAATTCGACCTGGTCGAAACCCTTGGGCTTGGTGTTCATCGTCAGTCGCGGCTCGACATGGCGTCCGGTCGCAAGCCGGGTCGCCATGACGGCGAGTTGAAGCGGGCTGGTAAGGTAATAGCCCTGACCGATCGAGGCGTTGACCGTGTCGAACGGCTCCCACTCGCGCCCGAACTTGTTGAATTTCCAATCTGGATTGGGGACCGTGCCGTAGAACTGGCTGATAACAGGCAGTTTGAACTCCTGCCCCAGACCCAGTTCGCGCGCCATCGCCGCGACCTTGTCGAAGCCGATCTGCTGGGCGAAATGATAGAAGTAGCTGTCGCACGACTGGTAGATCGCCTTGGCCATGTCGACCGTGCCGTGGTTGCTCCAGCAATTGAAGAAACGGTTGCCGATCCGCCGGCCTCCGCCGCAACTGATTGTTTCATTCGGATCGATGCCTGCGCGCAAAAAGGCCATGCAATGCATCGGCTTGACCGTCGAACCGGGCGGATAGAGCCCCTTCAGAACCTTGTTGCGCAACGGCACGCGCGGGTCGTCGCGCAGCATGGCGTATTCGACGCTGCCGATCCCGTCCGAAAAGCTGTTGGGATCGAAGCTGGGC